>JAIXQS010000003.1 GCA_027485615.1 Verrucomicrobiaceae bacterium | reverse complement strand
TGCGGACTTTTGCTTCGCAGCGGTCCATTTTTCGAGATCGGCGGACATCGCCGCAACGGTCGCATAGCGCTGCGCGGGATCGGGGTTCGTCGCCTTGCGCCAGATCGCATCGAGCCGGATGTAACCGGTCGATTGGGTGGGTGGCGTCATGGATCCTGCGGGGTCGATGCCGGTCAGCAACTGATTCAGGATGATCCCGACGGAATAAATGTCCGCCAGCGCGCCAGCCAGGTTGGGATCCTGGAAAACCTCCGGCGCGGTGTAGCCGGGCGTACCCATCACCAAGCCCGGCTTATCGGAATCCGCGGCGTGGGCGAGGCCGAAATCCGCGACCTTCGGCTCCAGTTTCATCGTCATCAGGATGTTCGATGGCTTGATGTCGCGGTGGACGATGCCGTTCTCGTGCGCGTGCGACAAGCCGTCGCAGATGCCTTTCACGATGGCCACAGCCTGCGCTGCCTCGACCGCCTGATTGTAGCACGCTTCGTGGAGCGATCCCCCCTCGACATACTCCATGACGATGTAGGGCATCCCCCCCACCGTGCCGTAATCAAACACGCCCAGAAGATTCGAGTGGTTGAGCCGCGCCATCGACTTGGCCTCGGAAATGAAGGACTCGCGGAATTCCTCGCTCGCGCCCACCTCGTGCGGCAGCAGCTTGATCGCTATGTCCCGATCCAACGAAATCTGGCGTCCTTTGTAAACCGCACCCATACCACCCTGCGCGATGAAAAATTCCACATCATACTGCGGCAACAGCTCCGCCAGGTATTCGGGGCTGGGAGCTTGGAAAAGGTGATTGCTCATGGGATTATGGGTGAACGGCTACGGGATCTCGGTCTTTAACCCTCCTAACAATCCCGTATCGGACAGAAATTGCACGAAGATGACAGATTTACGTCCTCTATTTCAGAACTTTTTCATATAATGCAAATGCCCCCGCAACGAACAGACCTGCGCAGCTAATCCATAACCCTATGTCCCATAGGCGACCGGGCATCAATCTCACATCGCAGCAGCGGTAGCGGAAATGCAAGGCCGCGACACCCAACATCGGCAAGATCAGCGCGCCCATGAAGCCACCCGCCAGCACCAATTGCTCCGGTGCCTTGAAAAACGCATAACTTGCCAAAAACAACAACGGCAGGCAGATGCAAAACAACCGCACCCACCAGCGGTAGGATTTTTCGTCGCCGGATGTCACGCCGAAGACCCGCAACGCATCAGCGCAGACCCGCGCATGACTCGCCGTCGCCACGAAAAAGGTCGAGTATAGGACGGCAAAAGCGCCGAACAAAAACACCACCTGGGCGGACTCGCCGAAAACCGGAACATACATCTGCCCCAATGTCCTCACCATCTGTTCCCCGCCCGGATTCAGCCCGGTGCGCCCCAGGATGGCGGCACCTAACAGGTAGAACCCAATCGTCGCAAAGGTGTAAACGATCATCGAGCACCATGCGTCCCAGCGCAGCACGCGGATCCATCCCTGTGCCCGTGCCGCCCATTCCGGCGTATCATTACGCGGCCCCGTCCACTTCGCGTAACCTTTTTCCAGACACCAATATGGATACTGGATCAGCTCCGTCGCCCCGACCCCGATGATCCCGAACGCCGCCAACGCCAGAAACAAACCTTTGCCCTCAGGGACTTGGAAAGTCATCCCACTGAGCAAGTCCGCCCATGAGACGCGCCACTCCGGCAGGGCTTGCAGGAAGAACAGGTTCACCATCGTAACCAAGGTGAACGATGCGACCAGGAAGGTGGAAACATTCTGTATCAGGCGATAACGCCCCACCACCAGCAGCACGATCGACACGACGGTGACGATCGTCGCCCAGATCATCGGGTCATGGGAAACGGGCTTTTCCTTTCCCTCCCATTTCGAAAGCTCCTCCTGCCCCGTTTCGCGCTGAGCCGCGATTTTCGCGAGGCTCGCCGACATGTGATGATCCCCTTCGAAACGCTCGATGATCTTACCCGCGACCTTCACCTGGATCTCGGCATCCTCGCGCACATTCGTCTCCGCTCCCGCTTGGCTCAACGGCTGCTGGATCGCCATCGCTTGCCCGACCCCACCGATGATTCCGCCAAGCTGGATCAATGCCACGAACGTGAACACCAACCAAAACCAACACAACCAGTTCACCCGAAGCCGGGGGCCGGGCACCATGTTGAGCCCGTCCAATGTCGTTCTTCCGCTTGTGATCGTGAAGCGCCCGAACTCGATCTGCACGAACACCTTGATCAGGCAGCCGATGAGAATCAGCCACAGCAGGACAAACCCGGCCTCCGCCCCCACCGCTGTCGTTGCAATCAACTCCCCCGAACCCACAATCGATCCGGCAATGATTAATCCCGGCCCGAGTTGCCGCAGTATACCGAGGATTGTTGTCGGTGGATCTTTGATTTCGCTCATCCTGACATCTTGCGGATTCATCGCCGGGTCAGTCAACATCCGAACCGAGAGGGAATTCCACGGTAGTCGGGGTAATGGGTGGAGCCAGATCCGCTCATTTCTTCTTCGCGCCCAAGACCAGCAGCGCGCCTCCGGCGATGATCATGACAATTCCTCCAATGCTTTGAATACGCCTAGCGGAAATCATCCACCCTGCACCCGCCGCAAGCCAGATGGAAAAAACCTGGCCAGCGCCTCAGTCCGCCAGCACGAAACCCCGCCGAGTGTGCTTGCACCGCAAAGGCTCACCTTCCTCGTTTGGGTTCCAGCCGTTTGCGTTTCCGAAATCCGCCGCGTCCATCACCATCGTCAAGGTTACCACGCGCGGCAGTTCGGCGATCAGTTCTCGCCCGCCGATTGCCGCGTTCGTGTAGATTGAGACCTCATTGACGCCGCTCCGGTTCTTCATCATCCAGCGATACTGGACGTCGCGATGATTGAGGGTCTTGTAACCTTTATTAGATAGGGACATCAGGGAGTGTAAGATCAACAATCAATCATCATCAATCATCATTCTCGCGCAGAATGGATTGATGATTTTCGATTGAAGAATGCCGATTTTTGATGATCAGCGGACGATCTCGAGCAGTTCGATATCGAAAACCAGCATGCCGCCGGGACGACCGCTGCCAGGAACCACAGGCCCGTAGGCGAGACCCTCGGGGATCCAGAAGCGGCGCTTCTCGCCGACCACCATGAGCTGCACGCCTTCCGTCCAGCCCTTGATCACGCCGCTGAGCGGGAATTCAGTAGGTTCGCCACGGGTCACCGAGCTGTCGAACATCTTGCCGTCCGTCGTCCAGCCGGAATAGTGGACTTTCACCGTGTCGGCGGCCTTCGGTTTTTCCTCACCCTTGCCTGCGGTGAGCACCTTGTGGGCGATTCCGCTTTCGGTCTTCTTCGCATCGGCCGGGGCGGCGTCGATGGGGTCTCCAGCTACACGGGCGCGGCAATCGGCGGGCGAGAACTGGTCGCCGAACTGCCGCGCGTTGTACCCTT
>JAIXQS010000012.1 GCA_027485615.1 Verrucomicrobiaceae bacterium | reverse complement strand
TATCCCGGGGTTGCACCCGCGGGCTGGTATGAGCCGTCCCGATGGGACGAGGGAAAGACGCTCAGATCATGTCGCGTGGCGAAATTGATTCCCGATCTTTCGTAACTCAATGGGCACGTCATGCGCCTTGAAATGCGAAACATCGAATGCTCAATGCGCTCCCTGCGGCGCGGTGCTTTCGCTGATGAACGGGCGGAGGTTCGCGTGAAGTCCTGATAGATCGGGATCGTCCTTGAATACCTGATCCGCCAGTGAGCGCGCTTGGCGGATGAGTTCGGTGTCGGTGATGAAATCGGCGAAGCGCAGGTCGGTGAGGCCTGATTGGGCGGTGCCGAGGATGTCGCCGGGACCGCGAAGGCGGAGGTCAGCCTCGGCGATCTCGAAGCCGTCGGATGTTCTTTCGAGGACGGTGAGTTTCTCGATGGCCTCGGGGAGCTTCGTGTCGGTGACGAGAACGCAGTACGACTTGTGCTCGCCGCGCCCGATGCGCCCGCGGAGCTGGTGGATCTGGGCGAGGCCGAAACGCTCGGCGTGGTGGAGGATCATCAGGTTCGCGTTCGGGACATCCACGCCGACCTCGATCACCGTGGTGGCGACGAGGGCTTTCGTTTTTCCGCTGCGGAAATCCTCCATGACCGCATCCTTTTCCTCGGGTCGCAGCTTGCCGTGGATCAGGCCGACGTGTTCCGCGCCGAGCCGCTTCTGCCATTTCGGAAACGCCTCGGTGGCGGACTCCGCTTTCACGGAATCGCTTTCCTCGACGAGCGGATAGACGAGGTAAGCCTGGCGGCCTTCGGCGAGCTGGGCTTTCACAAAATCGGTGATGTCCTGCTGCTTAGGTTTGTTGCGGAGGGCGGTGATGATTTTGCCACGGCCGGCGGGTTTCTCATCGAGCAAGGATACGTCGAGATCGCCATAGATCGTCATCGTCAGCGAGCGCGGGATCGGCGTGGCGGTCATCACGAGAACATCGGGAAGCGTGCCCTGCCGGATGAGGTCGGTTCGCTGTGCGACGCCGAACTTGTGCTGCTCGTCGATCACCACGAGTCCGAGATCCGTGAAGAGGGTTTCATCGTAAAGCAGGGCGTGGGTGCCGATGAAAATCGTCGGGCCGTGTGCGGCGATGGATTCCTCGCGCTTGTTCGCCGTGCGGAGAACGAGGTTCACGCCGAGCGGCTCCAGCCATTTCCGGAAGGTGAGGAAATGTTGCTCGGCGAGGATCTGGGTGGGGGCCATCAGCGCGGCATCGGCTCCGGAATCGATGGCGAGTAGCATGGACGCGAGGGCGACGAAGGTTTTCCCCGAGCCGACATCGCCCTGGATCAGGCGGTTCATGGGGCGGGGGAGGCGCATGTCGGCGATGATTTCCTTGATGGAGCGCTTCTGCGCGCCGGTGAGATCGAAGGGGAGATTTTCGTAAAAGGCCTTGAGCAGGGTGGTCTTCTTGCCGAGGACGCGGCCGTTGTGGGAGAGGTAGCGTGTGCGTTGCCAGACGACGTTGAGCTGGATGGTGAAGAAGGCCTCGAGGGCGAAGCGGCGGCGGGCGGCTTTTCCGGATTCGGCGGAGGTGGGGAAATGGGTTTCGAAGAGGTCGGCGGTGCGGTTTGTTTCCGAAACGGGGTAGGGGAAGGTGAGTGATTCGGGATCGGTGGTCTGGAGGAGTGTGTGGATGGTTTCGCGGAGGCGGCGCTGGTTGATTCCGGAAATGTTCCGGTAGATCGGGACGATGCGGTTGAGGTGGATCGCTTCCTCCTCGTCCTCGCGGATGACCTCGATCTCCGGGTGGTCGATGATGAGCCGCCCGCCCTGTTCCTTCACTTTTCCATAGGCGATCACCTGCTGGCCGGCGGCGATGACCTTGGACATGAAGGGCATGTTGAACCAGCGGCAGGTGATTTTCCCGGAGCCGAAGACCCCACCGGAGCCGTCCATGATGACGGCCTCGTAGAAACGCGTTTTACCGAAGCCCTTGGTGCCCGCGTCGATCACGCCGCCGTGGAGGCAGACGGGCTTGCCGGTCGGCAGGGTGGGGAAGGCATCGAACTGGCGGCGATCCTCGTAGCGTTTGGGGAAATGGGCGAGGAGATCGGCCACCGTCACGAACCCAGCGGACTCCAGCGCCTGCGTCTCCTTGGGGGAGAGAGTCGTGAGGGAGTTGAGCGGGGTTTGGCCGGAAGTCACGTGGGGAGCTTGGAGGGAAAGCCGGGGTTTTCAACGCAAAGCAGCATAGGGTTTCTACACTAGGGGGGCAGACTCACAAAACTTTGCCAGAAAAGAGTGATTGAACCGCGAAGGCGCTAAGACGCGAAGCATATACAATGGGAATTCATGTTTTCGGTGATTGTAATCTGAGATAACTTTGCGTCTTAGCGGTTCCCTATTTCTTGATTCGATGGGGGATCGGTGCGGTCCTCTCCCTGGTGCAGGTGTCCTGCAAAGCCGCCGAGTTGGAAAGGCTTGCGGGATTCCCCTTTGCGGGTAGCTTTCCGGGCATTCGTCGCAATACCCATGACCGCACTCCAAACCGTCCTCCAAGTCCTGTTGCTGATCTTCGTGGTGGTGATGCTTTTCAACATCATCATCTTCGTACACGAGCTCGGCCACTTCCTCGCCGGGAAATGGCGGGGCCTGCAGATCGACCGTTTCCAGATCTGGTTCGGTAAGCCGGTCTGGAAAAAGGAATACAAAGGCGTGCAATACGGCCTCGGCTGGATTCCGGCGGGCGGTTTCGTCGCGCTGCCGCAGATGGCGCCGATGGAGGCCATCGAGGGCGGCGACAGGGATCGCAAACCCCTCCCGCCCATCACGCCGATGGACAAGATCATCGTCGCCTTCGCCGGCCCCCTGTTCTCGATCCTGCTGGCCCTCGCCGCGGCGCTTGTGGTCTGGGGTGTCGGAAAACCGAAGGATTTCGTGCCGAGCACCACGATCGGTTATGTGATGGAGGAAAGCCCCGGCGAGAAGGCGGGACTACTTCCCGGCGATGTGATCGTCGCCATCAACGGCGAGGCGGTGAACGGCTTCGCGGGATCGCTGGAAAGCATCACCGAGCGCATCATCCTCAGCAGCGGGGACAAGATCGAATTCACGGTGAAACGCCCCGGCGTGGGGGAACCGCTCAAGCTCGTCAGCGAATTCGACATACCTGAGAGCAGATGGTTCCAGCGTAGCGGTATGAGGAAGGTGGGAATCGCCCCCGGTGGGAAGGCAATTGTGGATGGAGTGCTTAGGAACAGTCCCGCGGCAAAAGCAGGGCTTGAGAAAGGTGACACGATCGTTCGCTTCAACGATCAGCAATTGCACAGCGACTTTCAGCTCGAGATGTTCTGGGAGAAGAACGATTACGCATCCGTGAAACTCGATGTCATCAAGGCATCAGGCGAGCAGGTTCAGGTTTCGTTGGCTCCGGTGAAGCCGAAAGCACCTGCTGAAAGCAAGCCGGAGTCGGGGATTATATGGGATTACGCCAGCGATGTGGATGTGCGAATCGTCCACCCTAACCCCTTCGCCCAGGTGGCGGACAGCCTGAAGATGATGTGGGTAACGATCACCAAGGTGGCGGATCCGGGATCGAGCATCGGGGTGGATCACCTCAGCGGGCCGGTGGGAATCGGCCAGATGCTTTTTTCCCTGCTGCAGACCGAGAACGGCTGGCGGCGCATCCTTGGTTTCATGGTGTTGTTCAACGTGAACCTCGCGGTGCTGAACATGTTGCCTTTCCCCGTCCTCGACGGCGGGCACATCACCCTCGCCATATTCGAGAAAATCTTCGGCAAGCCGATGCAGATGAAAGCCATGGAGATCATCCAGACCGTCTGCGCCCTCGGACTCATCACCCTTATGCTCTACGTTACCAGCAAGGACATCGGAGACAAGCTGGGCCGTGGCGGCGGGGGAGACGAACCGGGAGAAGTCATTTTCGCGGAGTGATGGATGCCGGATCCGCCACCGCCGAAACCTGCGGCCGATGCGGCCAAGAGGCGGCGGGTCACCTCGGCGATGAGGCGCTCTGCGAAACCTGCTACCACGAGGCAAGCTCCTGCTGCGGGCTGTTCGGCGATGAAAGCTGATCCTGCCCCAGTGTGTGAAGGCACTTAGAATTTCCTGAGCGTCGTGTCCTTTTTGAAACGGTCGTCGCCCTCGGGATAATCAAGGGTGTAATGCAGTCCGCGCGATTCCCGGCGGCGCAGGGCGCACTCGACGATGATCCCGGCGACGGCGACGAGGTTGCGAAGCTCCAGGATGTCGGCGTTGACGCGGTGCCCCCAGTAGAACTCGCGGACTTCCTTTTTCAGGTTCCGCAAACGGGCGGCGGCGCGGCGCAGGCGGTTGTCGGTGCGGACGATGGAAACGTAGTCCCACATCAGGCGGCGGATCTCGTCCCAGTTGTGGTAGATGACGACGAGCTCGTCCGGCTCCGCGACATCGCCGTGGTGCCATTCCGGGATCGGCGGCGCGTCCATGGGCGGCTTGTCGGGCGGGTAAAGGCGCATCATTTCACCCAGCGCGAGGCGTCCGACTACGTTGCCTTCAAGCAAGGAATTTGAGGCCAGCCTGTTCGCGCCATGGAGTCCCGTGCAGCCGACCTCGCCGACGGCGAACAGCCCGCGCACGGTGGTTTTTCCGGTCACATCCGTCTTCAGCCCGCCACACATGTAATGCGCGGCCGGGACGACGGGGATGGGTTCCTTTTCGCAATCCACGCCGAACTTCAGCAGGGTCTCGTGGATGTAGGGGAAATGCTCGCGCATGAAGCCGGGCGGCTTGTGGGTGACATCGAGGTAGACGCAGGCTGCTCCGGTTTTCTTGATCTCGCGGTCGATCGCGCGGGCGACGATGTCACGCGGCGCGAGGGAGCCTCGGGGGTCGATCTTTTTGGTGAAATCCTCGCCCTTCGCATTCCGCAATATCCCGCCCTCACCGCGCACCGCTTCGCTTACGAGAAATGACCTCGCTTCCGGGCCGTCGGCCGCCGGGTTGTAGAAGCAGGTGGGGTGGAACTGGATGAACTCCATGTTCGCCACGGTGGCACCCGCGCGCCAGCCGAGCGCGACGCCGTCGCCGGTCGCCGAGTCGGGGTTGGTGGTGTAGAGATAAACTTTCCCGCAGCCGCCAGCGGCAAGCACCACGCGGTCGGAGCGGAATACCGTGACCTCGCCGGTTTCCCGCTGGAGCACGTAGGCACCGAGCACGCGGTCGTTGGAAACCGCCCCCAGGCGCGCGGAGGTGATCAGGTCGATCACGAAATGGTTTTCTAACAGAGTGATGTTCGGCTCCCGGCGCGCGGCATCCAGCATGGCACGCGCCACCTCGCGCCCGGTGGTGTCGCGGGCATGGAGGATGCGGCGGTGGCTGTGCCCGCCCTCTTTCCCCAGCATGAAACGGTCGCCCTCCTTGTCGAACTCGACCCCGTAACCGAGCAGATCCGCAATGGTGTCATCACCCTCCTCGATGATGCGCCGCACGACCTCCCCGTTGCAAAGCCCCGCACCGGCATCCAGCGTGTCGGCGACGTGGCTTTCCACGGAATCGCCCTCGGCGCGGAGATCGGCGGGCAGCACGGAGGCGATCCCACCCTGCGCCCACGCGGTGTTCGATTCCTCGGCCTTCCCTTTTGTCAGAATGGTCACCTTGCCGTGTTTCGCCGCGCGCAGGGCGAAGGACAATCCGGCTATGCCAGCGCCCACTACCAAGAAATCCGAAGTCATGCGGGAAACTATGAGTCTGTTCCGTCACAAGGAAACCGTTAATTTCAGAGCGGTCTGCCGCATTTCAATCGTGCCGCGGCCGGTGAATAACGCTCAAGATCCATCCGTTCCGCCGTGCAACTGTGACGCAACCGTCGCTTGCATAATGCTTCCGATTGCTACCGCGCACACTGAAGCCTTGTAAAATTATAGGTCATTCTGATCTCCAGAAAATCCGTGTGACAGATCTGTGAAATGGCACGGCGACTATAGTTAGGCGGAACTGTCACATGGCAATTTTGCGACACGTTTATCTTAGCAGGTCAGCGCCAGTTTCTGGCAAACCCTCGCCGCGTGGAAAGCATATCGCCTCCTCCACTCACGAAACACCTCATTCAACATATGAAAGTATATAACATCATCCCCATCCTGCTCGCCTCTGCGGGCTTCGCCAGTGCCGCCACCTTCTGGGGCGTCACCAATAACAACAGCCTTGTTTCCTTCGACTCGTCGAATCCGGGTGTGTTCCAATCCACCGCCTCCATCACCGGTTTGGTTGGAGTCGATGGACAAACCCCCGATCCCCTGGCCTTCATCGTCAATCTCTCCTTCAACCCCGGCACCGGTCAGTTCACCGGTATCGACACCAATTCGAACATCTATCGCATCGGCCTCTCGGGAAGCTCGACTCTCCTCAACAGCACATTCTCTCCGGCCGGCTTTGACGCAGGCCTCGCATACGATCCGGTAACCGACGGATTCCTCTATGCCGATGATGCGGCGGCTCGGTTCAATATTACCAATGCGGGGATTGCCACACTCGTCGGCTCCGCATTCTACGGAGAGGGCGATACCAACGAGCTTTCCACACCCTCGATCTTCGGCGTCGCCATCGATTCGGACTTAGGCTCCACCTACTTCCTCGATGCCAATCTCGGCATCCTCGCCCAAGCGATCGAACCGGATGCACTCGAACTCTTCACGGTCGGCAGCCTTGGCACCGCCGTAACTGCTTACGGCGGCCTTGCCTTTGATTCCGCTGGAAACCTCTTCGCATCCCTTTCCAGCGATAGCCTGAATTCGGGTTTTTATTCCATCAACCAATCCAACGGTGCCGCAACCCTCATCGGCTCCTTCGGTCAGGGCGTTGGCGTTTCCACCATCACCATTCCCGAGCCATCCGCCGCCCTCCTCGGAGCCATCGGCGCGTTGGCCCTGCTCCGCCGCCGCCGGGCATAATCCATCTCACAGCTGCTTAATCCAATAACACAAAATAAAATGAAATATACTGCACAAATCCTCGCCGGACTCGCGCTGGCTTCCTCCCTGCACGCGCAGGGCTTCAAAACTCCCGAGTTCTCCTACATGGCTCCACAGGCATCTGGCGACTTCAACTACGAGCCACTCGTCACCGTCGGTGATCGCGTGCCTCTCACGGGCGATGCTTCCAAGTCATTCGCCATGGCCGGCATACCTGATGCTTCCGGCATCTATCGCGACCGCATCACTGGCGAGATCATCCTGTTCTGCGCTCATGAGGTCGGCCAAACCGTTAAGTCCTCCGTCTTCCCTGGTGAGACACCATTCCTTGGCTCTTTTGTCTCCCGCTACGTTCTCAACAACGACGGTTCGGTGAAAAGCGGCAACGTCGCCTACACTCAAGTTTTCAAAGAAAACGCGCTTTGGGGCAACACCCCGCGCACAGGTTCGCAAAGTGCCTTCACCCGTTTCTGTTCCGGAGCTTTCGCTGGCCCGCAACACGGAATGGATCGCCCGATCTTCTTTACCAACGAGGAAACTTTTGGTTCCGCGCAATTCTCAACCAAGCGTGGTTTGACCGCTGCAGGTGTGGCTCCTACAGCGGGTAATCCTGACCTCAACCCTGATGGTGACGGCCTCGGCGCTCAATCCGTCGCCATCTTCGATGGGAAAATGCACACACTTCCAGCTCTTGGTCGCATCGGTCGTGAAAACACCATCGTCCAACCACGCCGTGATGCGAAAACCGTGATCATCTCCACGGAAGATGCCGGCGCTCCTTCCTACGTTTACATGTATGTCGGCACCAAGCTTCGTCGTTCCACCAGCGGTCTCGACAAGAACGGCCTCACCAATGGTGAAACCTATGTTCTCTGCTCACGCGACCAGCAAGACAACGAAGGCACCTTCACCAGTGGCTCGCTGCCCGTGCAATGGCGCAAGATCAACAACGCGAAGAACCTCTCCGATCAACAGTTGCTCGAAGCAGCTGACGCGATTGGAGCCTTCGGTTTTGTCCGCGTGGAAGATGCCGAATTCGACCCCACCGCCCCTACCCGCAATTTGTTCCTTGCCACCACGGGCGGAAGCATTAGCAACCGTCTCGGTCGTCTCTATCAACTAACGATGAACCCGACCAATCCACAAGCGGACGGCACACTTAACGTGGTTTATAACGCCGATCAAATCATCACTCCTGGTGGTTCTTACACCGGTGCGGTGGCAGGCAGGCTGGACGAAGCCAATGGTGGCACGGTGGATAACCTGGGTGTCTACACCCGCGTTGCTGGTGACATCGATGCCGGCGTTGATTTCTGCGTCAGTGTTGACAACATTGCGGTGACTAAGGATTTCATTGTCCTTCAAGAAGATCGTAATAGTCCTGCTGACGAGGTCTTCACCAAATACAGCCGCAACGGTGCCATCTGGACGCTGGATCGCAACAATGGCAACCAAGCCAAACTGCAATCCACTTTCAACTATGCCCAGATCCAAGCTCGCGACGGCCACGGCCCACTTTCCCCAGGCTTGTGGGAATCCACCGGCGTGATCGCAACCGACGAGTTCTTCGGCCCAGGCACCTTCATCACCTTCGTCCAGGCGCATAGCCAAAGTAACGTCTACCCTGATGGCACACCGGACAATCGCTCGATCCGCACTACCATCCCCGATGGCAGCGGTGGCTTCCTCACCCGTGGCCAGGCCCGCACCCAGTTCACAGAAGACGGCCAGATCATCCTGATGCGTCCGAAGCCATAAGGATTCGAGAGGTTATAAAACTTCTCTGATCTAGTCTCTTAAAAGACCGGTTCGGCCCCCATTTTGGGCCGGATCGGTTTTCCTCTCTCACCGTTTCAGCCTTATTCCATGAACGCCCGCCGTTCCATTTCCTTCATTACACTCTTCCTCTGGCTTGAGGCCATCGGTCTCGCCGTTGCGGCGTTCTTTCTTCCAGACGCGAATCTGCTTCCGGCTGCCGCAGTCATTTTCTTGCTCGCCTCGCTTCATGCAGGACGCCCGATCCCCGGGCTCCTCGTTGGCAGTGCTATGATCGGCACTGTTTTATCGAGAGTCATTAGCACGTCATTCGCAGAAAATGTTCCTGTGACTTACGCAGTCATCTCGCTCGTGCTGGGCGTCCTCTGCGCGTTTCTTGGCATTCTCAGCAACCTGAAGTCGGATCAAGACAGCCCCGCCCGCAAGTGTTTGGTGCAGCTCGCGATTTTCCTCCATTTCCCTGTCGCCGGTCTATACATGGCGGACCCATTTACCGAATTTTCGACCCGACAGTTCGTTGCATGGATGCTCGCCGGGGTCTTCGCGCTTGCCGCAGCGGATACGCTCTCGAAGTTCGTCGCCCGCCTCTACACGCCCAAGCGTCACTGGCATACGTTGCCCGCCTACGGCGCATTCTTTTTCTACCGCTACCTCGGCCCTAAGTTCCGCGCCATTTTCCCACCCACCGTCGCCAATCGGGAATCCCTGAAACTCGCCGAAATGTGGATGTGGCCCAGCGTGCGCAAATCGCTGCCCGCGCTCATCGCCACCGGACTGCTCCTCACTTGGCTCGGCACCGCCGTCCACGAGGTCGATTCGCGTCAACTCGGCGTCCGCCAAACGCTCGGCTCTTGGGAAAAACGCGACCTCGCACCCGGCCTTCACCTATCCGCACCATTTCCCTTCGGCCAAATCCAGAAAGTGGAGAGCCAGCGCGTCCACCAAATCGTGCTCGGTTTTCGCACCGATCCCGGCCAGCCGATTCTCTGGGAACGCGCTCATTACGAGGACGAGGAAATTTCGCTTGTCGGCGGCGGCGACGACTACCTCGCCATTTCCATTCCGATTTTTTACCGTATCGCCAGTCCATCGGATTTCCTCAGGGCAGCGGCGGATCCCGAAAGCCTGCTCCACAGTTTTGCCGGGCGCATCGTCCAGCGCCTCACCGCCTCGCTGCCCGCTTCCGAAATCATGACCACCGTCCGCGAACCTCTCCGGGCGGAAATCCGCTCACTGCTCCAGCAAGATCTTGATGCTGCCCAATCCGGCCTGCTCATTGAGGCGGTCCACCTGCGCGACATCCACCCGCCCGTCGCTGTCGCGCCATTTTTCCAAGACGTCGTCGCCGCCATTGAGGACAAGGAAACGTCCATTCACATCGGCGAGGATTATCGCAAC
>JAIXQS010000092.1 GCA_027485615.1 Verrucomicrobiaceae bacterium | reverse complement strand
CTCACCCGCCGCGCCCAAATCATGGGCATCCTCAACGTGACCCCGGACTCGTTCTCGGACGGCGGGCACTTCGCCGCGCACGACGCCGCCCTCACCCACGCCCGGGAAATGATCTCGGAGGGCGCGGCGATCATCGACATCGGCGGCGAATCCACCCGGCCCGGCGCGCTCCCCGTGGATGCGGATGAGGAAATCCGCCGCACGATCCCGGTGATCAAATCCCTGCGCGCCGAGTGGGACGGCCTGATTTCCATCGACACCATGAAAGCGTCCGTCGCCGAAGCCGCGCTGGAAGCGGGTGCGGACATCGTCAACGACGTCTCCGGTCTCACCGCCGATCCGGAAATGGCCGCCGTCTGCGCGGCCTCCGACTGCGGGATCGTCATCATGCACATGCGCGGTACTCCGGCGGACATGCAGGATAACCCGTCCTACTCCGACGTCGTCGCGGAAGTCAGGGGTTTTTTCGATGAGCGTCTGGAAACCCTCGGAAAGCTAGGCATCTCCCCTGCCCGGCTGTGTTTCGATCCGGGCATCGGTTTCGGAAAAACCCTCGAACACAACCTCGCCCTGCTGCGCCACATCGACAAACTCGCGCCACCCGGCTTTCCCCTGCTGCTCGGCGTTTCCCGCAAATCCCTGATTGCCAAGCTCACCGGCGCGGAACTCCCCGCCGACCGCGACGCCGCGACCTTCGCGCTCACCGCCATGGCACGCACGAAAGGAATCATGCTCCACCGCGTCCATGACGTGAAAGGCAACCTCGCCGCCCTGCGCGTGGCCGAGGGAGTGCTGGGTGTCTGATGAAAGATTTCACCGCGAAGGCGCAAAGACGCGAAGTTTTCGGGGAGCGAATACGATGCGGAATGCCAATCAGGATCTCACGGCACTCCCGCTTTGCGTCTTTGCGCCTTTGCGGTTCCTGTTTTTGCTACTTTGACATCCCCACCCTCCCCGCTACACAAGCGGTATGGAAGACCCGCGCGAACACGGCCCGCAGCCGCTTGATGAACTCATGGAGAAATGGAAAATCACGAACCATCAGCTCGTCGAGACCTCCACCGAACAACTCAACCACAAGCAGGTTCAGAAAGCCCGCAAAGGCCGCCAACTCACTCTCACGATGATGCAGAAGGTCTGCCGCGCCCTCAACATCACCATCTGGCACCGCCTCAACAAGGAGCAGAAGGAGATCTACTTCGAATACATGCACCGCCACCTTTTCAATTACGCCAAGGGACACGAAGCGGAGTGGGCCGATCCCAACACCGGGATGTATCCGGACAAGTGATTTCCGCCGGGTTGCCACAGTCCCGTTTACCTGCTAAAAATCCTCCATGACCGCCGTCAAATTGCCGAATTCGATTTCCATCGCGGATTACCTCGCCGGAGAGGAACTCAGCGACGTGAAGCACGAATATCTCGGCGGCACCGTCCACGCCATGGCCGGTAGCACGAACCGCCACAGCGCGATTTCGACCAATGCGCTCACGTCCATCGCCTCACAGCTCCGCGGCAAGCCCTGCCGCCCCTTTGGCAGCGATACGAAGATCCGCATCGAGTATCCCGACCACACCCGCTTCTACTACCCGGACGCGCTGGTCGCCTGCCACATGAATCCGCCCACTGATCATTTCCAGGATCATCCGGCGGTCGTCATCGAGGCGCTGAGCGACTCCACACGCCGCACCGATCTCGGCGAAAAACGCGACGCCTACCTGACCATCCCCTCGCTCAAAGCGCTCCTTTTCGTGGAACCCGATTCCCCCGAAGTGCTCGTCCACCGCCGCAAACCCGAGGGCGGCTTCGCGGTGGAAATTTTCACCGGACTCGATGCCGTCATCCCGCTGCCGGAAATCGAAGCGGAACTTCCCCTCTCCGATCTTTACGAGGGCATCGACGGCTGAATCGAACACGATGAAAATCCTCCTCTTCCTTTTCCTGACCCTCACCGCCCGCGCGGCCGAGCCGCTCACACACCTCGAGCGCTGCACCCTTGTCAAAACCGATTGGTCGGACGGCGACAGCTTCCCGATCCGCACCGCCGACGGAAAGGAAATCACCATCCGCCTCTACGGCGCGGATTGCATCGAGTGGCATGTGACCGATGAAACCGACGCCCGCCGCCTCCGCGCACAGCGGCGTTATTTCGGCATCTCCGGATTCGGAGGATCACCGGAGAAATCCATCGAGGCGGCCAAAGGCTTCGGCGCGAAAGCGGCGGAGGAAATCGCCCGCGCCCTCGCAGAACCCTTTTCCGTCCACACCGCGTATTCCGACGCGCGAGGCGACGCTCGATACAAGCGCTTCTACGGATTCGTCACCACCTCCAAGGGCGAGGATCTCGCCACGCGCCTTGTCGGCCTGGGACTTGCCCGCGCCTTCGGGGTCTATCGGGAAACGCCCGCCGGAGTGACCTCCAAAGAATTCGAGGCCGCGCTCGAGGATCTCGAACTCAAGGCCGCCAAAAAAGGCCTCGGTGCATGGGCGGCCACCGATTGGGAAAATCTCCCCGATGAGCGGAAGGAAGAGCGCACCGAACTCGCCGAAATCGAACTCTCCACCACACCCAGCGGCCTCGCCGCAGGCGAAAAAATCAACCCGAACACCGCCGCCCGCGACGAACTGATGAAACTCCCCGGTGTCGGCGAGGTCACCGCGAACCGCATCATCGAAGCCCGCCCGTTTTCCAAACTGGAGGATCTCGACGAGGTTGACGGCATCGGAAAACAAACCCTCCTCCGTTTGGAACCGTTCCTGACCTTCAAGTGATCGCATTTCCCGGTTGATGTTTTCCCAAGCTCCCCCTTGAATCCGCCCTCTCCCAACCCATGGCCCTGATTATCCAGAAATACGGCGGAACCTCCGTCGGCTCCATCGACCGCATGCGCAACGTCGCCGCGCGGATGAAACGCACCCGCGATGAGGGCAACCAGGTCATCGCCGTGGTCTCCGCGATGTCAGGCGTAACCGACAAGCTCATTGCGATGGCGAAGGAACTGGGCGAGAACCCTTCCGAGCGCGAACTCGACGTCCTCCTCGCCACCGGCGAGCAGCAATCCATTGCGCTGGTTGCCATGGCGCTGCAAGAGATCGGCGTGGATGCCGCATCGATCACCGGGCGGCAGGCGGGCATTTTCACCACCGGCAGCCACACACGCGGGCGCATCGCGAACATGGATCCCTCTCTGATGCGGAAGTATCTGGAAGAGGGAAAAACCCTTGTGGTCGCGGGCTTTCAGGGCATCACCCCGGCGGGAATGGTTCACACCCTCGGCCGGGGCGGCTCCGATCTCACCGCCATCGCCGTCGCCGCCGCGCTCAAGGCGGACGTTTGCCAGATCCTCACCGATGTGGACGGCGTCTATACCTGCGATCCCCGCGTGGTGAAAAACGCCCGCAAGCTGCCGGAAATTTCCTACGACGAGATGTTGGAAATGGCCTCGTCCGGCTCCAAGGTCATGCAGTCGCGCTCCGTCGAGTTTGCGAAAAAATTCGGAGTGGTGTTTGAAGTCCGCTCCTCCCTCAACGACAACCCAGGAACCCTCGTGCTAGAAGAACATCCCAACATGGAAAACGTCGTCATCCGCGGCATATCGATCGAGCGCTCCCAGGCGCGCGTCACCATCTCCGGCATCCCGGACGAGCCCGGCATGTCCGGGAAAATCCTCGGTGCGCTCGCCGATGCGGAGATCAACCTGGACATGATCGTCTCGAACATCTCCAGCGACGGCCGCTCCCGGCACTCCTTCACCATGCACTCCACCGATCTCGGCAAAGCCCAGGCGGCTCTGAAACCCGTGCTCGCGGAACTTTCCCCGGACGCGCAGATCCAGACCGAGGCCGGCATTGCCAAGCTTTCCGCCGTGGGCATCGGCATGCGTTCCCACTCCGGCGTCGCCGCCACCATGTTCAAGGCGCTCGGTGCGAAAGGCATCAACATCGGTATGATCTCCACCTCGGAAATCAAGATCGCCGTCACCGTCGATGAGATCCACATCGAGGACGCCGCGCGCGCCGTCCACAACGCCTTCGAACTGGATAAGCAGCCAGCCTAGTTTTCCGGGCAACCCATGATCGGGCTGCCCAATTCATGCCCATCGACCGGATTCAAAGCCCGCTGAGCGGCTTCTTGAGGTATTGCTCGTCGCGGAGCTTGCGGAGATACTCCAGATACTTTTGCTGTTCCTCCAGGCTTTGGCCGTCCTTGGGTATCCCACCTTGGGAAGGAGCAACGGGATTCTGCCTCGTGGTGGCATTGCCGTATTTTTTCCAAGGCCCGTAGGGGACCTGGCTGTCCTCGACAAAGCGCCAATGGACCTTGGTGCCGGAAGCAGCTCCGAGGTAATCCCGGATGGAGGGGGAAAGGTCGATGCCTGCGGAACCGTTCTGCGTGGCCGCGGGAGGCTTGTTTCCGAAAACATACTGCCAGTCATCGGTGACCCAGGGCCCGCAATCCTCCCACTGCGCGTAGCAGCTGCGCTTGTTGTAGAAGATCTGCACCCAGCGTCCCTTGAGCACGGTCTGCCCCGGCTCGGGAGCCATGCGCTTGAACCATGGTATGACCCGTGAGGCCTCCGGCTTGTGGGATCGCCAGCTCAGCACGTCATTGTAGGGCAGCGCGATGTAGAAAGGATTGAGCTTCGAGACGAAATTCTTCGGGCGGAACTCGCCGGTGGTGTGGTTGGCGATGCGGTTGGCAGGGTCCGGATCGTCGTATCCCCCGAAATTGGTGGACCATTCGGTATCCCAGGACGACTTGCAGTTCGGCGTGGGGTTGCGCTCGGTCGGCTGCTCGCCGCACCAGAAAATCGTCGCGGTGATGTGGGTTTTCCATGGGTAGAGGGCGCGGGAAGCGGGCGCGACCGGCCTGACGGGGACGACAGGGCGAACTCCCGTGGGAATCACCACGCGCGGCGCTCCGGACTGCTGGCCCTGTGCGACGGCCGCACCCGGCACGACGAGCAGCATGGTGGTTAGGGTGAGGGCGGCGGTTTGGAAAAATCCGGGCATCAGGTCGTGTTAGCGCTTCGCTTGACGCATTCACTAGCCTATGGAAATCCTTGGTTCAAGGCAAAGCGCCGCACGAAAAATGCCTTAACACCTTCCAACACCAAAACCACATGCTGCGCATTTTCATACCCACACTCGCTCTACTCATCCCCCTCACGGCAGGGGAGATCCGCACCTGGACGAACCCGGACGGCAGCAAAACCTTCAAGGCCGAGTTCATACGCCGCGACAAAGGCACCGTGACCCTCCGCCCCATCGGCGGGAGGGAACTGAGCATGGGCATGGAAAAACTGCATGCCGACGACCAAAGCTGGCTGAAAAAAAATCACCCCACCGAAGCCGAGGCCAAGGCGGCGGAGGTGCCGGACAAGGCGGCGATTTTCGACACGCTGAAATTCGGCGACAACCGCGAGACCGTCACCGCGAAGCTCAAGGCCAGCAAGATGGTCGAGGCGAACCTTGACAGCACCTTTTTCGGGCGGACGGGAATCAACGGCATCTACCGCACCGTCCAGCCGATCGGCGGATTGGATTGCTACCTGTTCTTCGATTGGGACGAGGCGGATCTTCTCAAGGAAATCACCCTCCGCACGGAGGACAAGGTGGAGGGAGAATACGAGACCGTGCTCAAACCCTGCTGGCAGGCCCTGACGGAACTCATCACAACCATCTACGGCAAACCCTTGCAAACCACCAAGATGCCGGCCGCTTCCGACCTAACCAACGAGCAGATGCTCGCCAGCCACCTTTGGAGAATTGACCAAGGCGGCACGGTCTTGCTTGGTGCCTCACGGCTGGAAGAGGCTTACCAGGTCTCCGTCCTTTTCACGAAAGAGAAGATCGAGGTGAACCGAACCCCCTGAAGCCCACTCTTCTATCTCTCGGGGAGTTTCGCCGCCTCGTCGATGAGGTTCAGGAAATCAAAACGGTCGGCGACCAGGCTGTCGGACGCGATTTCCCTTGCGAGGGCGAGCATGACTTCCTCATCGATCATGCCACCGCCTTCCCCGCGCAGCCAAAGTCCGAAGGCGCATACGAGCGAGGCGAAACGGGCGTCATCCGAAGGCTCGCGTTCGGGTTCGCGGACAAGCGGCAAGGGCGGTGCCTCTTTCCCCCCAACGGACCAATGCAACGAGCCGAGCCGGAGATCGCGCGACTCGACCTCGATGACGAGAAGCACCCGCGAGTTCGCCGCGACTTCGGATAGGGGTTGCGCCTTTTGATCTGATTTTTCCGAGGCATATCCGATGAGGCGATGGCCGATCACCACTCCCTCTTCCGCACGATACTCCACGGAGAGCTCGCGTGCGCCTTCCTTCGCGCCCTGGACTTCCACGATCACGAGGCTGCCGGAGGGTTTCCAGGGGGAAGGCAGGATCTCCGCGCCGAGCTTGCAGCCGTCCCAAAGCGCAACGGCTCCGTTTGCCTTCAGGGGAAACGAGTTGAGCATCTCGGAGATGCGGACTTCGCCCTTCGTCGGCATGCGTTTCTCCCCGCGGATCGCATCCATGATTTGCGAGAGGCTTTTGCCGGAGGCTTTCAGCGGCAGGCGGATCACGTTTCCCTGGTCCGGTTGTCCTTCCAGTCCGCCACCCTTGACGGGATCGTTGTTGGCGGTGACGGGCTTCGTGCCGCCCGTTCCAGAGGGTTTTGGAAACAGGGTGATCAGGAAAATTCCGCCGATGATCACGGCGGCGGCGGCCAAGGGTGCCATCCACGTTCGCCGTGCCTGACGGTGCGAGCTGAGATTCTCGACTTTGCCCTGCCGCGCGGCTTCACACGCAGCCCGGCGAATCGCGTCCCGCTGCCGTGGTTGTAAACGCTCCGTTTCCCCGCCGAGAGCTTCGACGAGTCCTTGTCTCATTTCCTCGGTCTCCGCAAAAGCGGCCCGCAGCGCGGGATCGGCGGCGATTGCGCGTTCCACCGCAGCGGCCTCTCCGGGGGGGAGTTCGCCGAGCGCGTAGGCCGTGAGCCTTGGATCTTCCTCGTGCAGTTTCATGTCAGTCTCGGGTAGCGATCGGCATCCATTCTCTCAGTCGTTTCAGTCCGGTGTGGATCAGGAAGCCGATGTTTCCCTGGGTCAATCCGGTCACGTTGTGTATCTCTTCGTAGCTCATGCCTTGTTGGAATTTCAGCAGGATGACCTCCCTCTGGTTCTTCGGCAGGCGATCCATGAAACGCATGACAT
>JAIXQS010000081.1 GCA_027485615.1 Verrucomicrobiaceae bacterium | reverse complement strand
CTTCGCTGCGCAGGTCGCGAAAGGAACCGTGGTTTAGAAACCACGTCTGCAACGGGAAAGAGCTTTTCTGGTGATTCGCCGCGCAGGTCGCGAAAGGAACCGTGGTTTAGAAACCACGTCTGCAACGGGAAAGAGCTTTTCTGGTGTTTCGCCGCGCAGGTCGCGATTTCTAAATCGCGGTTCCCTCCACGTCTGCAACGGGAAAGAGCTTTTCTGGTGATTCGCCAGGCAGGTCGCGATTTCTAAATCGCGGTTCCTTTCACCCCTTGATCAGCATCCTCGCGCCGAAAAGGACGAGGACGACGCCGAAGGTGCGGGTGAGGGTTTGGTTGGAAAGGGAGCGCATGAGGTCGCTGCCGAACCATGCGGTGAGTGCGGAGGCGAGGCCGACGATGGCGACGATTTTCCAGTCGATCAGCTCGCCGCCCGCGCGGGCGTTGTTCGCGGTAGCGGCGAGGGCGGTGACAATCACGACGGCAAGCGAAGTAGCGACCGCCTGCTTCTGCGCGAGGCCGAGGAAGGTAACGAAGGCAGGCACCATGACAATGCCCCCGCCCACCCCGCAAAGCGCTCCGAGCAGCCCGGCGACAAGGCCGATGGCGATAGTTATCAGGATGAGTTTCACGGACGGAGAGGAAACGTTCCGGAGCGGGAATTCAACCGCGAAGAATTTGGCGTGCTGTTTCTCTCGCCGGGCGGGTTAAAAACCCTCGCGCCCTAAGGCTTCGTGACCCTCCATGCGGTCGCCCATTTTTGGGAAACGCGGGTGAAACCCTTCTCCAGCAGCCTGCGCTCCATGTCGGGAAAATGCGCGGCTCCGTAGAAAACTCCGATGTTCTTTTTGCCCGCCGCCACCTCCTGGTCGAACACATCGATACAGCGCGCGTTGCGGTCGCCGATGATGACGTTCTCGCCGTCGAGCGAGTCGATCTGTTTGTCGGCCTCGGCCATGGCATGCATCAGCTCCATTTTTACAAGATCCGGCTTTCCGCCGAGCATGCCGCGCATCAGGTTGATGCTGTTCGGCTCCCGGAGCGGCCTTTCGGCGGTGAGCGCGGACTGGATCATGAATCCGAGCAACGACTCGCCCCGTTCCTCCTGCAAAGCCTCGAATTCCTTCATCGTGAGATCCGCGTGGACGAAATTTTCCGCCGTGTAGTCGATCACCGCGCCCTGCCCGCTAAGGCCGAGCGCGTTTTCCATGGTCTCATAGACAGTGAGCAAAGCGGCCAGCTTGTTCTCCCCCGCCTCGGGTTCAGGCTCGGGCTTTTTCTCGCCGCCTCCGAGTCTCTCACCGCCGACCATCTCGAACAGCAGCGCGTCGTAATCCTCGAAGCTCTCGTTCAGGAATTCGTAGTAGCGCTTGTCCGCGATGTGGATCGCGCCGATCAGATCCACGCGCACCCCGTCCTTTTCATAACCGAAATAGGCGGTCTGCAGGCGCGCGGCCTCGCCGTCCTCCTTGATGCGGATGAAATCACCGGCAAGGCAGCCATCGCCCGTGGCGGCCAGCATCCCGGCTACGACGGCGACCTTCCGCGCCCACGACATCCTGATTTTCATGGCCGCAGCATCGCACCACATCCCGCCATTGCCCACGGAAAATTTCATGCCTAGGGTGTTCCCGCCCATGAGCGAACACCCCGCCCTCTCCTACTGCCCGGATCTCCTAGGATATTCACGGAGGATGTCGCGTGAAGTGATGGTCGGGAATGTCGGCGTCGGCGGGGAAAACCCGATCCGCGTGCAGTCGATGATCACCTCCGACACCCGCGACACGCCCGCCTGCGTGGCGGAGGTTCTCGGACTGGCGGAGGCCGGTTGCGAGATCGTGCGCATCACGGCGCAGACGAAAGTTTACGCCGCGAACCTGGAAAACATCGCCCGCGAAGTCCGCGCTGCGGGCTGCCATGTCCCTTTGGTCGCCGACATCCATTTCAAACCCGACGCCGCCATGGAGGCCGCGAAGTGGGTGGAGAAAATCCGCGTGAACCCGGGCAACTACGCCGACAAGAAGAAGTTCGAGATCCGCGAATACTCCGACGACCAATACGAGGCGGAGTTGGAGCGGATCCGCGAGCAGTTCACGCCGCTCGTCCTGCTGTGCAAGGATCTCGGACGCGCGATGCGCATCGGAACGAACCACGGCTCGCTTTCCGACCGCATCATGAACCGCTACGGCGACAGCCCGCTCGGCATGTGCGAGAGCGCGCTGGAGTTCGCCCGCATCGCCCGCGACAACGGCTACCACAATTTCGTGTTCTCCATGAAAGCCTCGAACCCGAAGGTGATGATCGAGGCCTACCGCCTGCTCGTCGCCCGCCTCGATGCCGAGGGCGCGGACTGGAATTACCCCATCCACCTCGGCGTCACCGAAGCCGGCGACGGCGAGGACGGGCGTATCAAGTCCGCCATCGGCATCGGATCGCTGCTTGCCGACGGCATCGGCGACACGGTGCGCGTATCCCTCACAGAGGACGCGATCCACGAGATCCCGGTAGCGAGAGCCATGGTGGAGCTGGAAAGCCGCGAGAAAAGTGGCTGGGACTTGCAGTCCCAGTCCGTCGTCGGGACATCCTGTCCCGACATCCAGCGCATAGCGCAAACCATCCGCCCAGACTGGTCAAAACTCGAAATAAAAACCTCCACCCACCTCCCCCACTGGAGAATCCCCGGAGCCACCTACGCCGTCACCTTCCGCACCAAAGACTCCCTGCCCTACAGGGTTATGGAAGATTACAAAACCAAGCGCCAGATCCTAACGGAGCGCATCGCCAGCGCGCTGAAATCAGCAGGCTGCCGCGACGCCAGTCCAGAGCTGATGCCGCTGCGCACGGAAATCCAATCGCTCACGGAAACGATCATCGAACCCGCGCTGCATGCTGCGGCCGGACCGCAACCGCTTTCCGATCCACGCCTCGCTGAAATCGTTTGGAACGCCCTGAAATTTTTCGACGGACAACGATACGATCTGCTCGCCTGGTCGGTGATGCCGAACCATGTGCACGTTCTGCTCACACCGCATCATGGGCATGAGCTAGAGAGGATTCTCCAATCTTGGAAAACGCACACAGCGAAGGAGGCGAATCTCATCCTTGGGAAATCGGGGACGTTTTGGCAGGAGGAGTATTTCGACCATATTGTTAGGGATGGGGGGGATTTGAAACATCAGGTGCGTTATATTTTGCGGAACCCAGAGAAAGGTAACGCTTCCGGGGAATGGACGGGGAGTGTTTTTGTGGGGACTGCAAGTCCCCACAACGGACTGGGACTGCAAGTCCCAGCCACAGTACTTGCAGTCTCCCCCACCTACGACCCCTTCTCCTACGAGAGGCGCAGTAGTTCCATCCTGGCCATCCAGGGCCACGAACTCGGCGGCGACAAGCCGCTGCGGGTCTTCACGACGCAGGAGCGCTGGAACGCGCTCGCCCACAAGATCGCGGGGATGGGCGACTACAAGCCGGAGATCATTTTCGAAAAATCCGGGGTGAGGGAAATCGATCCGCGCGATGACTCTGCGATTTCCGCACTCAACTCCAACACCGAGCCTTGCCTGATCACCGTGGCGGACGGCTTGCCGTTGGAGCCGATCCACGCGTTCCGCATGCTGGCTTTCAAGGCGGATGCCCGGCATCCCATCCTGCTCAAGGACACGCTATCGCCGCCGTCCGGGGAAACCGATTTCCTCCACGCCCTCCTCGCCGCCGCACGGAACATCGGCTCACTGCTATGCGACGGCATCGGTGATGCGGTGCTTGTCCGCGGCGAGACCGCGCCCGGCCAATCTCTTCGCCTCGCCTACAACATCCTGCAGGCCGCCGGGGCGCGCATTTTCAAGACCGATTACGTCGCCTGCCCCTCCTGCGGGCGGACGCTTTTCAACCTGCAATCCACCACCCAGAAGATCCGCGCGGCGACGGGCCACCTCAAGGGCGTGCGCATCGCAGTGATGGGCTGCATCGTCAACGGCCCCGGGGAAATGGCCGACGCGGACTTCGGCTACGTCGGCGGCGCGCCGGGCAAGATCAACCTGTATGTCGGCAAGACCGCCGTGAAATTCAACATCCCCGAGGCCGAGGCCGTCGAGCGCCTGATCGACCTGATCAAGGAACACGAAAAGTGGATCGAAGCCCCGGAACCCGCCACCGCCTGAGCCATGCCGGACACCACTACGCTCACGGAAACGAAAACAAGCGTTTCCCCCCAGACGCCCTGGAACGTCATCGTCCATGACGATCCCGTGAACCTCATGGCCTACGTCACCTACGTGCTGATGAAAATTTTCGGCTACAACGAGAACTTCGCCACCAAGCTGATGCTACAGGTTCACCAACAGGGGCTTTCCATCGTGTGGTCGGGCGAGCTGGAGAAGGCGGAGTTCTACGTCCAGCAGCTCCAGTTCCACCAACTCAAAACCTCCCTCGAACAAGCCGAATGAAAGTCGCCCCCACACTGGAGGGCGGCCTCCGCATCGATCCCGAAAACGCCGAGGACTGGCACATCCTCCGAGCCATCCTGCTTGATGCAAACGGCCACGAAGCCGACCTCGCCACCCGCCTGGGCGGCATGGTCACCGACGAGCGCATCGCCGAGGATTGGCGGGACTACGTGGTACCCGACCTGCGCGAATCCTTCGCTGACGATCTCAACCAGATCCAAGCGGCGATCGAAACAGCCGCCGCATTTCCGAAAGACGGCGAAAGCCCGATCTGGATCACGCGGGAAGACGCATTCTCGTGGTATAGCGCCTTGAACCAGGCGCGCCTCGCGTTGGAGGAGAAATACGGTTTCGGCCCTGATCCGGAATCCGATCCGGCGAATCTTTCCCTGATCCGGCACGAGGCGTTGTTGCGCTCGCAGTTCTATTGCGCGCTGCAGAGTTTCCTCCTCCGCCACGCGCTCTAATCCTCGCCGAATATCACGCGATAGAATTCCCGCGCGGTGATCTCGTTGCCGAAGGAACTGGGATGGCTGCCGTCATCGACATAAAGGTCGCTCCCCCGCCCCGCCATGAACTCGCGCTCCCACGCATCGCCCGCCGGGACGATTGCCACGTCGCCTGCGTTTTCCGAGGCCGCGCGGTAGCCTTTGCGGACGCGAGAGTTCATGTGGATGAAGTTATCGCCGGGAAAATCCGGGTCACCGTCGCGCCTGCCCCATGTCTGGTAAAGCAAGGGCACCGCGCCAGCCGCACGCGCCTCTGTAACGAAAAAACGCACCGCAGGATCCATGGATTTTTTCCTTATCCCTTCTTTCCTCGATGGCAAAAGGCTCTGCTCCTGGATCACTACCACATCCCATTTTCCGTTGCGTAGTTTCTCCAATGTCGGCGAATGCTCCACGTGCTTCGCGAGCGTCCAGCCGCCATAGGTCGAGTGCCCGACACGCACTTTGCGCCCGCGCGATTCCGCGATTTTCCGGAACTGCCCCGGCACCCCGAAGCTATAGCTGTTGCCGATGAAAAACACCGCAACCTCCTGCTTTTCACGCGCAGTGACAAGCTTCGCATTCTCGCCGGGCACGGGCGGCAGGGCGCAGCTTGAGAGACCGAAAAATCCCAGGATTTTCGCGAGCATTTTCAGTTTCCGGAAAGAGGTTTCACGCGCGGGGATGGGCGTCGTCATAGGCCGTTTTCAATCGTTCCTTGGTCACGTGGGTGTAGATCTGCGTGGTGGAGAGCGAGGCGTGGCCAAGCAGCTCCTGCACGCTCCGCAAATCCGCGCCCGCGTCAAGCATGTGGGTCGCGAAACTGTGCCGCAGCTTGTGCGGGCTGGCCGCGAAGGGGACACCGCTGAGCTTGAGGTATTTCCGCAGCATCAGATCCACCGCCTGCTGGGTGATCCGCGTCCCGCGCACGCTGCGGAACAGCGGGCCGTTGGTAACCACCGCCTCCTGACGGTATTTCTGGATCGCGCGCATCGCCGCTGCGCCGACCGGCACGATGCGGTGCTTGCGGCCTTTACCCTCCACCCTGACCACCTCGTCCACGAAATCCACATCCCC
Organism: Verrucomicrobiaceae bacterium; assembly: GCA_027485615.1. Classification (GTDB taxonomy): domain Bacteria; phylum Verrucomicrobiota; class Verrucomicrobiia; order Verrucomicrobiales; family Akkermansiaceae; genus Luteolibacter. The sequence goes on along the minus strand of JAIXQS010000081.1, from coordinate 2,917 downwards.
CACATCCAGCCCGAGCAACTCGGAAATCCGCAGGCCGGAGGAATAGAAAAGCTCAAGGATCGCGGCGTCACGATAGCGGAGCCAGGGCGGGCCTTTCGCGGAGGCGTCCTCTTTCAGCGGCGCGTCGAGCAGATCCTCCATCTGTTTGATGCTCAGTACGACCGGCAGGCTCCGCTCCAGCTTCGGCATCCGCACCTCGGCCACGGGGCTTTTTTCCAAGCCCCTACGTAGCACCAGATATTTGTAAAACGAACGCAGCGCCGCGAAGCGCAGGCGGATCGTCGTGCGCTTCAAGCCGCGCTTCATCAGGGAGTGGAGATAGTCGCGGAAATCGTCGCCGGTCTCCTCGCGCCAGTTCCCGAAAGCATCCGCACGCCACACCGCATATTCGCCCAAGGCGGCGGCGTAGTTCCTCAGAGTCAGCGGCGACGCGTTCTTTTCCGTTTTCTGGAACTCCAGGAAACGCGCCGCATTGTCATCCGCCGCCCAACCGGGATCAGTTGTGGAACTATGATTCCCGGAATTCGTAGGCATGAGCTTTTTGTATGAAGTGGTCAGCAGCAGGTGGCCTCAACACGGTGCGGGTGGAGTTTCCCGTGGTCTGAAGGCCGGATCAGAACTCGCCCCGGAACGAGCAGCGCGCGGTGGGCGTTTCGAAAATCACGATCTCCGCCAGGCCCGGAAGCTGCGGCGCGAGCTTTTTCCAGAACCATCCGGCCATGCGCTCGATGGTCGGGCTCTCCAGCCCCTCGATGTCGTTGAGGTAGCCGTGGTCGAGCTCTTCGAGGAGAGGAGCCATCGCGTTGGTGATGAGCTTGTGGTCATAGACCCAGCCGATCTCCTCATCGACGGTGCCCTCGATGGAGATCTCCACCTTGAAGCTGTGGCCGTGCATGCGCCTGCATTTGTGGTCTTCCGGCAATGACGGGAGGGTGTGCGCCGCTTCGAACCGGAATTCCTTGGTAAGTCTCGCTTTCATGTTCTGCGCGGAGGTTAGCCTGAATCCCTTGCGGATTGAAACCCAAAGCTTCGCGGGAAATTTTTGGTGGAACGTATCTCCCCGGCACGTAGCTTTCCGCATGCGCGTTTGTTTCCCCATCGCCCTCGCGGCCTTGCTTGTTTCCTGTGAGAAACCCGAGGACGTCAGCACCGTTGAGAAAAAGGACGGCATGGTGCGGATCGATGGAGGGATGACGGCGATGGGATCGGAGGGCACCTTCGAAACACCCTACGGCCACAAGGAATTTCCCGAGGAAGCCCCGGTGCGGCAGATCGAGGTGAAGGGATTCTGGATCGATGAGACGGAGGTGACGAACGATCAGTTCGCCGCCTTCGTGAAAGCCACGAATTACGTGACCTTCGCCGAGCGCGAGGCGAACCTCGCGGATTTCCCCGAAGAGGCGCGGGCCTCCCTGCCGCCGACGCCGTTCCGGCAGGGCTCCATCGTTTTCACCCCGCCGGAGAAATTCGAAGGCGACCCGAACGAACCCGGCGCTTTCCTCTCCTGGTGGCGCTGGGATACGGAGGCGAATTGGCGGCAACCGCTCGGCAAAGGATCCGACATCTCGAAAAAGGGCGACCACCCCGTTGTCTGTGTGACCTTTGAGGATGCCACGGCCTTCGCTAAATGGGCGGGGAAACGTCTGCCCACCGAGGCGGAATGGGAGTATGCCGCGCGCGGCGGGCTGAAGGGCAAGTTGTACACATGGGGCGACGAGATGAAGCCCGGCGACAAATGGATGGCGAACACCTTCCACGGCGAGTTCCCCTCCAAGGATACCGCCGAGGACGGCTTCGAAGGCTCCGCGCCCGTGAAATCCTTCCCCTCCAACGGCTACGGCCTCTACGACATGGCGGGCAACGCATGGGAGATCTGCTCCGATTTCTACGACCCGGAATACCCTTCTAAATGCGAGAAATGCGACCCCAAGGGCCCGGAAACATGGGTGAACCGCGACACCGGCCGCAAGAGCCTGGGCGCGCCCAGCCACGTCACCAAGGGCGGCTCTTTCCTCTGCCACATCTCCTACTGCATGCGCTACCGCCCAGGCGCACGCCACTCCACGGAGGCCGATTCCCCCGCGAATCACACCGGCTTCCGCTGCGTGAAGGATCTCTGAATCATTTCCCCATCAGCGCGGCCACATGCTTGGCGAGCATGTCCGCCTCAAGGTTCACGGTATCGCCCGCTTTCGCATCGCGGAGGTTCGTGTGCGAAAAGGTGTGCGGCGTGATCCAGAACACGGCGGACGCGCCTTTCAGCTCCGCGATGGTCAGCGAGATCCCGTCGATGGCGATGGAGCCTTTGCCCACGCAAAGCCGTTGGATTTCGGCGGTTAACGAAACCTCCACCACATGATCCTGCCCGTTCTCCTCGAGCGAAAGGATGACGCCCGTGCCGTCCACGTGGCCTTGCACGAAATGCCCGCCCAAGCGGTCGCCCACACGCAGCGCGCGCTCAAGGTTCACCACGGAGCCCACGGCGAGCTTGCCCAATGATGTCACACGCAGGGTCTGCGCGAGGACATCGAAGGCGATGTCCGCCTCCGAAATTTCCGCCACCGTCAGGCAGCAGCCGTTCACAGCGACGGAGTCTCCGAGGGTGAGTTCGGCGGAAAAGGGGATCGCGATGCAAAGCCGCGCCTGCTCGCCCTTTTCCTCCAGGGAAACCACGGCTCCCATCGCTTCGACTAATCCTGTGAACATTCTTCGCTTCCGTTTCTTTCTCCAATAGCTTGGCATTCTTCGCTTCCGCGACGGAAGCGAAAAATGGCGGAGGGGGTGGGATTGCCTTCGGTCATGCCGATATGCACTTCGCGGGAAGGATGTTTTGCTCGCGAAGCTCGCCCCAGCGTTCGAACCCCAAGCTTCGCAGGGGTTCTCATCCCCGACCTGAAACGCCAACACCCCAACCCGG
>JAIXQS010000072.1 GCA_027485615.1 Verrucomicrobiaceae bacterium | reverse complement strand
GGTGATGGGAAATTTCAACATGACCAACGCCGCCGAGCTGAACCAAACGCTCATCCAGCGCGGCCAGCATCCGGTGTTCGGCACCGACACACAGACGGTGCTGGAGGAAATCGGCTACCACCTCGACGAGGCGCACACAAACCTCTACCACAAGCTCCGCGACCAGGGCATCCCCGGCGCGGAGATCCCGGACCACATTTCCGCCGCGCTCGACATTCCCGACATCATCGCCCAGTCCGCCGAGCCATGGGACGGCGGTTACGCGATCTGCGGAGCCATCGGCAACGGCGACATGTTCGTCATGCGCGATCCGCGCGGCATCCGCCCCTGCCACATGCTCATCACCGAGGACGTGATCGCTTTCGCCTCGGAGCGCGTGCCGCTGATGACCGTTTTCGAGGCCGAGGCCAGCGAGATCAAGGCGATCGATCCCGGCTCCGTGATCACGATCAAGGCGGACGGGACGATCACCGACACACAGTTCCATCCCCCGCAGAAATTCACGCCCTGCTCCTTCGAGAAAATCTATTTCTCGCGCGGCAACGACCCGCAGATCTACCGCGAGCGCAAGGCGATGGGCTGTGCACTTGTCGATCAGGTGGTGGCATCCATCGGCGAGAGCTTCGACAAGACCGTTTTCTCCTTCATCCCGAACACCGCCGAGACCGCCTACCACGGCATGATGGACGGCCTGCGCCTTTACCGCCGCCAGCAGGTGCGGATGGAGATCCTCGAAGGCGTCGCCGACGGAACGCTGACACCGGAAAAAGTCGATGAGCTGATCCTGCGCAACTGGCCGCGCGGCGAGAAAATCGCGCACAAGGACATCAAGATGCGGACATTTATCTCCCAGGAGAAAGGCCGCGACCAACTCGTCTCCCACGTCTATGACATCACCTATGGCGCGGTGAAACCGGGCGATAAGCTCGTGGTGCTCGACGATTCCATTGTGCGCGGCACGACCCTGAAGAAATCCATTCTCAAGATCCTCACCCGCACCAAGCCGTCGAAGATCGTGATCTGTTCAACCGCTCCGCAGATCCGTTACCCTGATTGCTACGGCATCGACATGTCGGAGCTGGGGAAATTCATCGCCTTCAACGCCGCCGTCGCGCTCCACCGCCGCGCCGGGCGACAGCATCTGCTCGACCGGATCTACGACGACTGCCGCGAGGAGCTCGCGAAGCCCTCCCAAGAGCGCCGCAACCGCGTTCAGGGCGTTTATGAAGCCTTCACCGCCGAGGAAATCTCCGCGGAAATCTCCCGCATGGTCTATCCCGAGGATACGGAGTGGCACGGCGAGGTGGAGGTCATTTACCAAACCATCGAGAACCTCCGCGCCTCCATCAAGGGCGACTGCGGCGACTGGTATTTCACCGGCAACTACCCTACCCCCGGCGGCTACGCGATGGTGAACCAGGCTTACATCCGCTGGTTCGAGGGTATCGGCGGTCGCTCTTACGACCTGCTTTGACATTGAGATCGTTGCCATCACATGGCGCTTCTTTGGGCGCGCGGAATTGCGGTTCAACCCATGATAAGCGCATCTATTTTTGTGCCACGCATCTTCCCGCAAAATCGCCCGGCAATGTGCTTCAATTGGAGTTACAGCGTGTCTTGGCTGGATATGTCCGCAGGGATTCGATCTAGGATTCGTCCATCTTCTTCCGTTGCCGCGCCTCGCGGAAAAAGTTCTGCAACAACGCCAGCGACTCCTCTCCGAGCACTCCGGCGGTCACCTCGCAGCGATGATTCAGCGGGGGATTCGATTCCAAAAGGTTGATCCAGCCCCCCGCCGCGCCCGCCTTCGGATCGGAGCAGCCGAAGACCACCCGCGTCGGCCGGCAATGCACGATCGCGCCCGCGCACATCGGGCAAGGCTCCTTCGTGACGTAAAGCGTGCAGTTCTCCAGCCGCCAATCGCCCAGCGCCTGCTGCGCCGCCGTCAGCGCGAGCATTTCCGCATGCGCCGTCGCATCCTTCAAGGTCTCCACCTGGTTCCACGCGCGGCCTATGACTTTCCCCTCATGCACCACCACCGCCCCCACCGGCACCTCGGAGGCCGCGTAAGCCTTCATCGCCTCCCGCATCGCCTGCCCCATGAAATGGGCGTCGCTGTGGAGGTCGATGATCGGGTCTTCGTGCATGCGTGTCCCCGGGTTCTAAACGCCTTCGGGATGTCCGGCAAACACTTCGCATCCCGAATTTTCCTTCCCATCCCGCGCCGCCGTGCTTCCCTAGTCCGCGTGATCGCCAGAACCTTCCACGACCGTGTCATCGCCCCTTCCCTGCTCGCTGCGGATTTCTCGAAAGTGGGCGAGGAAACCACCCGTGCCATCAACGCCGGTGCGGATTGGCTGCACCTCGATGTGATGGACGGCCATTTCGTCGACAACATCTCCTTCGGCCCGGCGATGGTTCAGACAATTCACGTGTCCAACGACATTTTCCTCGATGTGCACCTGATGATCTCCCGGCCCGACCACTACCTGCCGCGCTTCATCGCCGCCGGATCGGACTGCATCACCGTCCACGTCGAGGCGGAGCATGACGTCGCGGAAACCCTGGAGCGCATCCGCGAGGCGGGCTGCCTCGCCGGGCTCGCGCTGAACCCCGCCACCCCTTTCGAAGCGGCCATCCCCTACCTCGGGATGATCGACCTCCTGCTCTGCATGACCGTCGTCCCCGGCTTCGGCGGGCAGCCGTTCATGGAATCGGTCATGCCGAAAGTTTCCGCCGCCGCCGCCTACCGGAAGGAAAAAGGCCTCGCCTACCACATCGAGGTCGATGGCGGGATCGGCGTCGCCACCGCCGCCATCTCCTATGCCGCCGGGGCGAACGTCATGGTCGCCGGCTCCACCACCTTCGGGGCGAAAGACATGGCCGCCGCCATCGCCGCCATCCGCGAGGCCTGACACCCATCCCACACCGTTTTGAAAACCATCCTCATCAGCTCCGCGCTCTCCCTCGCCATCGGCTTCACCTTCGGGTGGCTGATCAAATCCGCCTCGGCGGATCTCGATAGCTTCGTCCCTCAGACCGGACAAAACACCCCCACCCCACGCCCGCCGGGAAGCGCGCCTGACTCCCCGCCCCCGCGCAGCCGCCCCGGGCGACCCTCATCCGACACCGGCCCGACGAAAGGAACCCCCACCGGCACCGCTCCCGTCCCCGAAGCGGCCAAGCGTGCGGATCGTGCGAAATGGATGCGCCTCATCGAGGTGCTCGGCCTCGATGGCGGGCAGGCGAAAGCCCTCGAAGCCGCCATGGCGGAGGCTATGCCGAAATTGGAAAACGGGCAGTCCCCCGAAATCGCATACCTCGAGGCCGGAGCCCGCCTTGAGAAAAATATCCTCGCCCTGCTCAATGCGGACCAGCGGAAAGCCTTCACCGACATGCAGCGCCGCGCCGCGGACAACCGCATCGAGCTCAGCGCCCAGCAAACCTACTCCCAGGAACTCGGCGAGCTCGACCTCTCGCCGGAACAGCGCGGCCAGGCGCTCGATTTGTTGCGCAGCCGGGCGGATCGGAGCTCCGCGGACATCCCCTCCAGCACCCGCCTGCTTCTCACCGGATCGCTCCTCCCCATCGGCGATCTGAATTTCTCAGAGGACGCCATCCGCCTGCTCCGCCAGCTTTCCCCGCAGCACAGCGGCGATGTCACCCTCGACAAGCTCGCCGAAAAACGCCGCGCCGAAGCCGAGGAGAAAGCCAAGCTCTTCGAGGGAGTCCTCACCCCCGCCCAACTCGAACTCTACCGCTCCCGCCTCTCCCAGACCCCGGACATCCTCGACCAGCTCCGCTCCGGCGAGTGATCTCACGTTTCCGTTTGAATCCCCGCCGCAGTCTCTGTAGCCTCCCGCCATGTCGAAAAAATCCGGTGCCGAGCGCGTGGTCGTGAAAGTTTTCACCTATGGGATCCAGCCCAAGGTTTGGCGCGTATTTTCCATCTCCTCCTCCGTCACTTTCCTCCAGCTCAGCGATGCCATCCAGGCCGCCATGGGCTGGGAAAACAAGCACCCCCACGAGTTCCGCCACGGGAAAGGCAAGCGCCTCGTCGATGTCATCGGCCCCGTCGGCCTACAGGATCAGACCCTCGGCGATTTCCAGGACGAAGCCGTCCTCACCGTCGCCGACTACATCGGCCGCAAGCGTCTGCCCATGCGCATGCTCTACCGTTACGACTTCGCCGATGAGTGGATCCACGAGGTCGTCTTCGACAAACGCGAGGAAGGCGAGGGCGGCCCGCAGATGATCGATGGCGGCCGCGCCTGCCCGCCGGAGGATTTCGGCGGGGCCTTCCAGTTCATGCAGGCGCTCGCCGGTGAGATCGAGTGGGACAATCCCGGCTACGACCCCGACGCCTTCGACATCGCCGCCGTGGACTTCGCGAAAAAGGCGACCCGCAACCGCAAATGAGCGCCCCTCTTTTCGTTTCGTTGCGAAGCCCAGCCATTGCTTGAGATGAAATTGCCATTGCTTAAGGGCAAATGGTCATTGCTTGGGGGTAAATGCTCGTTGCTTGGGGGTAAATGCTCGTTGCTTGGGGGTAAATGCTCGTTGCTTGGGGGTAAATGCTCGTTGCTTGG
>JAIXQS010000117.1 GCA_027485615.1 Verrucomicrobiaceae bacterium | reverse complement strand
GGACGAGCTTTGCGGCGGCACCCTCAACGCCGGGCCGACCCGCATGGAAGCCGCCGCGAAAGCGGGCATCCCCGTCGTCATCGCACCGGGTTGCCTCGACATGGTGAACTTCGGCGAGCGCGCCTCCGTGCCGGCGAAATACGAGGGCCGCAATTTTTACATCCACAACCCGCAAGTCACCCTGATGCGGACAACCCCGGAGGAGTGCGCGGAGCTCGGTCGCATCATCGCAGGGAAAGCGAACGCCTGCGCGGGCCGTTGCGAGATCCTGATCCCGAAAAAGGCGATCAGTGTGATCAGTGCGGAAGGGCAAGCTTTCCACGATCCGGCAGCGGACGCGGCGCTCTTCGGCGCGATCCGGGAGAACGCGGAAGTGCCGGTCACCGAGCTGGATGAAGAGATCAACAGCCCCGCTTTTGCCATCGCTTGCGCGAAACATCTCCTTTTTTTACTACGTTAGACAGACATGAAAATCATCACACTATTTCTCCTCAGCCTCGGCTTCGTCTCTGCTGAACCCCTCCGCGTCTTCATCCGCTCCGGGGAGAAGACCCATGCGCCGGGCTGCCACGACTATCCCGCTTTCCTCAAGGACTGGACTGCGCTCCTCAATGCCCGCGGCGCGAAGGCCACGGGCGGCGATGCTTTCCCCACGAAGGAACAGCTCGCGGCAACGGATGTCGTCGTTCTCCACGCGGCGGAGGCGGGGAACATCGAGGGCGATGAGCGGAAGAACTTCGAGGAATACCTGAAACGCGGCGGCGGTGTCGTCGCGATCCATGGCGGCGCGGTGGCGCGGGATCACGATTGGTACAAAGGCGTGATCGGCGGCTCATGGAAATTCGGGCAGACGAAGTGGTTGGAGGGGGAGATGTCCCTGTATTTCACCGACCGCGAGAACCCGATCACGCGGGGCGTGTCGAACTTCGATCTCGACGATGAGATCTACTACGACATGGAGATCCTGCCCGAGGCGAAGATCCTCGCCGCCGCCTACACGCCGAAGTCGCGGCAGGGCGACGAGCAGAAAGGCAAGGGCGTGGACGTCCACGACATCCAGCCGCAGATGTGGACTTATGAAACGGGAGGCCGCCGCGCCTTCGCCTTCATCCCGGGCCATCGGTATGCGAATTTTTCCCACACCTCCATGCAGTCCCTCCTGCTGCGCGGCATCGCGTGGGCGGGGAAACGGGAGGCCGATTCGCTCCTTGAGGGCGGCCCGCAGCTCGAGGACAAGCTGCGGTATCCGGTAGGCGGGCCGACACGGCCGGAGGAGGCTGTGGCGAAGATCGAGGTGCATCCGGAGTTCGATCTCGCGCTGGTGGCCGCCGAGCCGCTGATCAACAAGCCGCTGAACATCGATTGGGACGCGAAGGGCCGGATGTGGGTGGTGGAAAGCCCCGAGTATCCGAACGGCCTGCGCAAGGCGAACACGGATGTCTGGAAGGAAACCGGCTCGGTGAAACCCGGCCAATACGAGCGCGAACCCATGGATCGCATCAGCATCCTGACAGACACGGATGGCGACGGGCGCATGGACAAGAAGCAAGTCTTCGCGGACAAGCTGGAGCTGGCCACGGGTTTTGTGTTTCATGAAAACGGCGTGATCGTTTCCGCCGCGCCGGACATCTGGTTTCTCGAAGACACCGATGGCGACGAGGTCGCGGACAAGCGCACCAAACTCTACACCGGCCTCGGCAACGGCGATACCCACGCGGTCATCAACAATTTGCGCTGGGGTCTTGATGGCTGGATCTACGCGACCCACGGCTACAGCGCGGGCGAGGTCACCACGCTCGGAGCGCCGGAAAAAGCGAAAGTCCGCATCGGCTCGGGGGTGGTGCGTTTCAAGGCGGACGGGAAGGAGATCGAAATGTTCTCCAGCAAGGGCGGCAACGTATGGGGCCTCTGCATGACGGGGGACGGCCAGTGTTTCTGGACACAGCCGACCAGCGGCACCTTGCTTTTTCATACCGTCCTGCCGGAGAGGATTCTCGCGAAAGGTAAGATCGCGGGCACGAACGGCTTTCACGGCATGGTGAACGGGCAGAAGACCTTTCCGCTGATGGATTGGAAACAGGCGGCCTACAAGCAGATCGACTGGGTCGGCTCCTACACGGCGGCGTCGGGTTGCGCAATCTACGAGGGCGGCGCTTGGCCGGAGAAGTGGAACTACTCCTATTTCACCGGCGAGCCGACCATCAACATCGTCAGCCACTACTTCGTGAAGAAGGACGGCGTGACCTACGCGGCGGAGAAGGAGAAAGGCCGCGAGGAAACGGAGTTCATGCGCAGCAGCGATCTCTGGTTCCGCCCCATCGAGACCCGGGTCGGCCCGGATGGCGCGCTGTATGTGATCGATTTCTACAACCAGGCGGTGATCCACAACGACACCCGCGGCCCCAAGCACGGCAATGCCAATGCCGCCGTGCGCCCGGACCGCGACCATTACTTCGGGCGGATCTGGAGAGTGCAGCACAAGCAGGCGAAGGCGATCAAGGTGCCTGCGGATAACCAGGCGTCGCTTGAAAGCGGCGAGAGCCCGAACGCGCACACGCGGATGACGGCGGCCCGATTGTCGCGGGAGAAGGGGCAAATCATCAAAATCGAGACCGGCTCCGTGGTGGAGAGATCCCTCAGCGATATCGGTGATCCCGCGCAGATCATCGCCGCTTTTGTGAAGGCCGAGGACAACTGGACCAAATCCGCGTTGATCGCCACCGCGAGCGGTCAGGCGCTGGAAACGGTCAGCGCTTGCCTTTCCTCGCCACAGGCCGTGAAGCTTCTGCCGCTCGTGGAGAGTCTCGTCCCCATCGCGCTGCGCGAAGATGCGGCGGGCGGCGCGGTCAAGTTACTCAAAGCCACTGCCGCCGCACCTGCTTCGGTGGATGGGATCAAGGTGGGTATCATTTCGGCAATCATCGCGGCAAAGGTCGCGCCGCCGGCGTTCGATAAGGATGTAACAAGCTCGCTCACCGCTTTGTTAGGAAATCCGGCCACCACATCGAAGATCCTGCCGCTCATCGCGGCTTGGGACAAGGAGGGTGCGTTGAAGGACGTTCTCAGGAAACAGATCGCGGTGATTTCCGAGACTCTCGCCGATCCGAAGGCGAAGTTGAAGGATCGCATGGCCGCCGCGCGGACGCTGGTTTCCATCGGCACGGACGACACCGTGGCTCCCGCGCTGTCGATCTTGCAGGATGCCCGTGAGCCGCAGGAACTACAGACCGCCATCGTGCAGATGGTGGGCGAAACGGATTTTTCCGAAAAGATGGCGACACTTTTCAACAAACTCAGCCCCGCGATACGCATGGCGGCGTTCGATGAAATCCTGAAACGCCCGGCTGCTGCGCTCGCGCTCCTGGATCGGGTGGATGCGCCTGCCTCCGATCCATCCGGCGCGGTTGATCCGAAGGACATCGGCCCCGGCAATGTCG
>JAIXQS010000145.1 GCA_027485615.1 Verrucomicrobiaceae bacterium | reverse complement strand
TTGAACTTGGTGCTGTGGCGGCGGCTCCAGAGCTGGTGCAGCGGGATGCGCTCGCCGGTGTCGGACGCGCCGGTGAGCGTTTTCGGGATGACGACGTAAGCGCAGCGGATGCCGGTGAAGCCGCCGTTCTTGGAAAAGGAGCGAAACTCCATCGCGCAATCGCGCGCGCCCTCGATCTCGAAGATGGAGCGCGGGATCGAATCGTCCTGGATGAAAGCCTCGTAGGCGGCGTCGAAAAGGATGATCGCATCGTTCGCTTTCGCGTAAGCCACCCATGCCTTAAGCTGGTCGCGTGTGGCGACGGCTCCGGTGGGGTTGTTGGGAAAGCAGAGATAGATGATGTCCGCCTTTTCCGAAGGCACCTCGGCGACGAAGCCGTTCGCGGCGTTGCATTCCAGGTAGAGCAATCCGCCGTAAGCCCCATTCGCATCCGCGTCGCCGGTGTTTCCGGCCATCACGTTGGTATCGACATAAACGGGATACACCGGATCGGTGATTGCGATCACATTTCCTTTGCCGAAGATGTCGAGGATGTTGCCGGTGTCGCACTTCGATCCGTCGGAAATGAAAACCTCGTCCGCCGAGATCCCGAGTCCAGCGTATTGGTTGTCCACGATCGCCTGCCGCAGGAACTCGTAGCCCTGCTCGGGGCCGTAGCCTTTGAAAGTGGTGCAGTCGCCCTGCTCATCGACGGCGGCGTGCATTGCCTCGCGCACGGCGGAAGGCAACGGCTCCGTCACGTCGCCGATCCCGCAGCGGATGATGCGGCCCGCCTTGTCGGGGTTTGCCTCGGTGTAGGCCTTCACCCGCCTTGCGATTTCCGGGAAAAGGTAGCCCGCTTTGAGTTTCAAAAAGTTGGAGTTAATCGTCGCCATGCATTGGCATGTAGGCGCGACCATCGCGACGGGCAAGCGCGGGATTCGGGAAAATGGTTGGAAGCATCCAGCGCCGCCGAACCCGATGCTCCTCCTGTTTCGGGCCGATCTTTTCATACCCGCGGCGACTCACCCGACTTTCGACAGTGTACCGGGTGAATCCTGCGCCGTCGCAACGGGGATGGCGGAACTTTCCGGTGACATCCCGTGCCATGAAGAAGCGTGTTGCAAAGGCGGGGGAGGTGGGGGAGCTTAGCTGCATGTTGTTACGACGTGATTTCATGAAGGCCGGCGCTCTAGCAGCCGGGGGTGTTTTTGTTTCCGCTCAGACCGCGGGGGCGCAGGAGGCGGCTGGCTTCAAGCTCCCGGAGCTGGCTTATCCGCTGGACGGGCTCGAACCGCACATCGATGCCACGACGATGGGCATCCACCACGGCAAGCACCACCTTGCCTACATCACGAATTTGAACACCGCCGTTTCCTCCTCCGCCGATCTGAAAGGCAAATCCATCGAGGTTCTGCTCGGCGACCTCAACGCGATCAAGGACGCGAAGCTGATGGCAACCGTCCGCAACAATGGCGGCGGCCACTGGAACCACACCTTTTTCTGGGAATCCCTCGCGCCTGCAGCGAAGTCCGGCAAGCCCTCCGATGATCTCACCGCCGCGATCAACGCCGCTTTCGGCTCCGTGGAGAAAATGAAGGAAGCCTTCGCCGCCGCCGCGATGACACGTTTCGGTTCCGGCTGGGCGTGGCTCATCGAGAAGGACGGCAAGCTCGCCATCACCAGCACGCCGAACCAGGATGCGCCGGTGATGAAAGGCGTCGTGCCCGATGCGGAGATCGGCAAACCGTTGCTCGGCGTGGATGTCTGGGAGCACGCCTACTACCTGAAATACCAGAACAAGCGCGCGGATTACCTCGCGGCGTTCTGGAACGTGGTCGGTTGGAGCGCGGTTTCCAAGAGGCTGGGGTGAGGATGAGGGCTTGCGGACTCACCGTGTTTTCTTTGTGTATCCCGTGCGGTCATCTTTGCGGAAATCCAACGTCAGGCCGCTGAACTTTCCCGCGAGGATCGTGAAGGGCTGGTTGCTTATTTACTCCACGGTTTGGACGGTGCGCCGCTTGGGCCGGATGATATGGAAGTGAATCGCCGCGAAGCCGAAATGGATTCCGGTAAGGTGGTGCCGACCAGCCATGCCGAGTTTCTCCAACAGGTGGGTCGCGTAAGCCGATGAAGGTGATTGAAGGGGGCAATGAGAAGGCTTCGGCACACGTTCCTCTCCCGTCGCAGCCTGACAACGGCATGGCAGGTTTCCGGCTTCGGCGGAGCCCGTGAGTGACGGCGATTGCGGCTCGCCGCCGTTTTTCATGGCCATTTCACCCCGCATTCCGCTGCGCTGCATACGAGGCTATGATCTGTTCACCCCTCCGGGTTGGAATGCGAGGCTTTCCCCTGACCTAATCGCTCTGCGGAACTTCACCCCTTCGCCACCTTGTCCAATATCCCGTTCACGAAACGACCCGAGTCCGAGGTCCCGAAGCGCTTGGCGAGCTCGATGGCCTCGTTGATGACGGCGTTGGGCGGGGTGTCCGTGCGGATCAGCTCGTAGGTGCCGAGGCGCAGGATGGCACGATCCACCGGATCGATGCGGGCGGGGGAGAAGTTCTCGACGATGGTCGCCAGCTTTGCGTCGATCTCCTGCTTCGCTGCGAGCACGGCGTCCACGAGTTCGTCGGTGCGGGAGCGGAGAGCGGCGATTTCCGATTTTGAGTCACGGAGTTTCGCGAGATCGGCCTGTTCGGGGAAATTCTCCGGTTGCTCGACCATGCGCAGGCGGTCGGAGATGCGCTGGAGGCGGCGGACGGAGGCGGTGACGGGTTCGAGCTGGGGTTTGAGCGAGGGGAAATCGACGGCACTGCGGAGGAACTGCACGCGATGGAAGGCAAGGTCGCGGTCGGTGTTGAAAAAACTTTCGAGCGCGTCCGCGAACTCACCGGCAACGGCGGAGTCTTCGCCGGTCTTGGGGAGTTTACCGAGCTTTGTGAACGCAATGCTCCAGGATGATTCCATTGCTAGAAGACGGGAAAGGGCTTCTTTCAGGGATTCGGCTTGCGGCATGGCCGTGAGGTGGGCCAGCGCGTGTTGCGAGCGTTCGACGAAATCGGAAAGCCTTTCCTCACGTCCATGGGCAAGGTGGTGGACGGTTCGGAAGGTTGCGATCTGGAGGTTGCGCCTGTCGGTTTCTGTCAGGAATTCCCAGAAAGCGCCGCGCATGAAGGTGGGATCCGTCCCACCCTCCAGGTCGCAGCAGTAGAGGAATTGGATGGCGGATTCCCTGATTTGCCTTCGGCTTAACATCTCGTTATTTGGCTTTCCGGTTCACTTCCAAAGGCATCGCTTTCGTGATCTCGGCGAAGATTTCGATGATGTTGGCGGCGGCGCGGGCCGCTTCCCGACCCCGGTTCTTGGCGGAGCCGATGCAGCGCGCGTGGGCCTGCGTTTCGTTCTCAAGAAGAAGCACCTCGTGGATTACGGGGGTGCGGTGCTGCACGGCAATGCCCTGAAGGGCATTGGTCACGGAAGACGCGATCAGGTCGGCGTGGCCGGTCTCCCCGCGGATGATCACGCCAAGCGCAATCACACAGTTGAACATGTCGTGTTCCAGCATCTTCGCAGCCGTGACCGGAATTTCGAATGCCCCGCCTACCCGTATCAGGTCGACACGGGACATGGGTAAAACCTCCCTGAGTTCCTCGATCATGTGATCGACAAGCGGATCGGTGAACTTTTCGTTGAACTTCGAGGCGATGACGCAGATACGGACTTTCTGGCCGAAGACCCTAGGCTTGGGTTGTAATGCGTTGGACATGGCACCGCTATGAAGGTGGGGAACGGAAAAGTCAACCGACAGCCTGAAAATCGCCTGATGGCGACTGGAGTCGCTTTGGGCTTTACGCGGTGGATCTGGAGTTTACACAAGTCGCACCGCCACGCCCTGCCGGGCTTGCCGGAAAACCAACCATCCCCAACCAAACCACCATGGACATTCAAATCGCCACGCTTTGCGACTTCGCCGCCGACTACAACGGCAAGCTCGTCATCTCCGGAACCTTCGACACCCTCGCCGCCCGCGCCCTGCCGGTCGTGCATCCCGCATGTGCGCTCGCCATGCGTTTCTGCTTCACCCCGGAGGACACCGGCCGCCACAAGCTCTCCATCAACATCATCAACGAGGACGGCGAATCGCTCGATCCCAACAACATGCCGATCCAGCCGGAGTTCGACGTGCAGCTCCCCAAAGGCGCGCCCTTCCTCACCCGCAACATCGTCATGAACCTGCAGGGCCTCCGCTTCCCCGAGGACGGCATCTACTCCATCGACATCGGCTGCGATGACGAAGTCCTCATCCGCGTGCCGCTGCGCGTCGTGAAGGTCAACGCCGAAGGCAGAGCGGAGTAAGTTTTTCATCCGTTCCAAAACGCCATCCCGTTAGCGGGGTGGCGTTTTTTTTCAGACCCGTATCCCCATGATCTGGAGAAATTCGGGGCTTTGGGAGCCGTATTCGGATTTCGCCTCCCACTCTTCCGCCAAGACGATTCTTCTGCAGCCGGAGTGATATTTTCGGCGCACGCAAGCCCTGCCTATCCCAACGGGAAGCATGGCTCCACATGCGGATGGTTCGCAGATTCCGGCGGACCGCAGGATGGGAACGGTGTGGCGGTTTTTTCGTGAATGAAGGGTTGCGCATGGCGGGTGGGGGGCTTTGCTGGGGGTATGGAAAATATGTTTCATTGCGCGATGGTGACGGGGGCTTCTTCGGGGTTGGGTGAGGAGTTTGCCTGGCAGCTTGCTGGGGCGGGAGTGGGGAGACTGGTGCTGGTGGCGCGGCGGGTG
>JAIXQS010000160.1 GCA_027485615.1 Verrucomicrobiaceae bacterium | reverse complement strand
TCATGCCCAACCATGTCCACGTGCTGATCCGGCAGGAGGATAAGGCTTTGTTGGGGAAAATCGTCCGTTCATGGAAAGGTGGCAGCGCACGGCTCATCAACCTTGTTCTCCAAAGCCGGGGTGGTTTCTGGGCGAGGGACTACTTCGACCGGGCGATCCGTGATCAGGATCACTATTGGCGCTCGGTTGCCTATATTGAGAGGAATCCGGTCAAGGCCGGGCTGGTGAAAGAACCGGGGGAGTGGGAATTTTCCTCCAAGGGGTGTGGTTGGAGTTTGCCGGAATGATAGATGCCTGTTGCACCGGGGCGAGCTGAAGACTCGCGGTCCGTCCCATTTAGAAATGGAAGATCAGGCCGCCGGTGAAGCCCTTGTCGAAGTCCCTGGGGGTGGTGAGGGGGAACAGGTATCCGGCGCGGATATCGAGGCAGGCCATGAGCCCGTAGCTGACGCCGACGAGGCCTTCGAGGTTCACGTCGCCCTTGTCGTCTCCGTTGAGCGGGGTGGAGCCGGTGACTTCGAGGTGAAGGTGGAACAGCCCGGAAGTGGCGTGGTTGTGACCCGCATGATCGGCATGGTCGGCGGCTTTTTCACCGAAGGATTTCACGAGTCCGATGCCGTAAACGAGCTCGGTGGAATCCTCGTCGAAGACGTGCTCCACGGCGATGCCGCTGTTCAGCGTCCACCAGTTTCCGAGATCGTTCCACATGGCGATGCCCGGGGCGATGGCGGTCTCGCCGCCGAAGTTTTCGCTGCCGGTGGGGAGGACGGTCTCGACCTGCGCGGTGATGAGGAAACGATCCGTCTGAATCAGCAGGGCGCGAGGGACGATCGCGAGATCGCCGAAGCCGGACAGGGTGTCGACGCCTTCCTCGTCTTCCCAGACGTAGGGGACTTCCACGATCATGCCGAGGCGTTCCGTGAAGGCCCACTCGAGTTCGATCTCCGATTCGTGCTCCGCGACTCCGTCACCCACGCGGTAGGTGTGGTCGATGAAAAGGTCGCGGCCGGTGAAGGCGGGCTCGATCCCGAAGGAGTGGACGTAGGGCGTGCCGCTGTCACTCATGTGGATGTGCTCGAAGGGTTCGAGGAAATCCGAGGCGGTGGCGAATGTGGTGGAGAGGGCGACGAGGGAGAGGACGGTTGACTTCATGGCGCGGCTAAAAAGACGCATAAGATACCGTCTTTCAATCACTAATGCGTAAAATATGCGTTAGTTCGTTTTTTTTTGCAGGAGCTTACGGGTGATCTCCTAGAGTTCAGTGCGTTGTTGGCGGCAAGTAGTTTACCATGGGCGCGCGCGCGCGTGGATTGCCCTCGATGCAGTGGTAGGCGAAAGGGCGTTTGTTCCGGGCATCCAACAGAATGATGAAATCCTGCCGCTCATCGCTCTGCGGTTGCTGTTGGATCAGTCGCAGGATCAGGCAACGTTTCTGATACAACGCGGCCTTCACTTGAACTCCATGGTCGGGCTCCGGTTCCATGTCCATCAGATCAATGATGCCGGTAATCATTGTCCAATTGAAGAGCATGGAGTCGTCGATTTGGAATACGCGGTTTTCGATCCTGATGACTCCTTTTTGAAAATCGTCCAGAGGCAGATCAGGGGCGTTTGAGATTACTCGGAGCGCCTGCTCCTTGGAAGGATACGGCCCGTCGTAAGACCTTGCGGGATATCCGCAAGCGGCGACCGCAATGCGCACCCCGAGATTATGGAATCCGTTGGAAACCCATTCGTGTCCCCTGATCACGCAGCCGCCGCTCCTGCGCATGCAGCGGGTCTTGGGATCAATGTTGTGGTATTCAAAACCCGGCAAACCCATGCCACGGAGCGTCGGGCTTCCCTTCGTGTAATCGACGACGCCACCCGCGAAAAAGAAAGCGAAGGGATTGGCGGCGATGAGCAGGATCAGCGGAAGCCAAGCTTTGCGGTATATGGATCGGACGACCGCGAAGCCCAGGATGAAAAGAATGAGAAAGCTCAGCGGGCCGAGAAAGCAGAGCACCCAGGAGAGCAGGAGCATCACCGCGGCGAATCTCCAGCGCGTCGGCCAGTGGGTTGATGGATCGGATTCCACCCTGTGATCTCATCACTTCCGGGTGTTTCGTGCAATGGGATAAGCCGGGTGATGGCTACCGCTTTACAAGCAGGCTGGCATGGAAGCCGTCGTGGCCGGTCTCGGAGGGGAGGAGGTTGGTTTGGGAAAGGAGTTCGTATTCGCCGGGGCGTTTTTCGAGGAAGCGGGCGATCTGATCCTGGTTTTCCGAGGGTAGGATGGAGCAGGTGGCGTAGAGGAGCTTGCCGCCGGGCTTGAGCATTTTCGGATACTCGGCGAGGAGCTGGGACTGGATGGAGCGGACGCGCTCGAGGGCGGCGGGCTTGAGGCGCCATTTGAGATCGGGCTGGCGTTTCAGGGTGCCGAGGCCGGAGCAGGGGGAATCGATGAGCAGGGCGTCGGCGATGTTCTCGAAATCGGCGGGGGTGGTTTCGGTGATCGGCTTGGGGGAAATGGCGGTGGCGCGGGCGCGCTTGGCGCGGTGCTTGAGCTGGTCGAGTTTTTTGGGATCGACGTCCATCGCGAAGATGCGGGCTTCGTTGTCTGCGAGGGCGGCGAGATGGAGGGCTTTGCCGCCGGCGCCGGAGCAGGCGTCGATGATGCGTTGGCCGGGCTGGGGATCGAGGAGCGGGGAGATGGATTGCGAGGAGGGATCCTGGATCTCGATGCGGCCGTCGAGCCGGAGGGCTTTCGGGAGCATTTTTCCGGGAGGCAGGGCGAGCGCGTGCGGGTGGCCGGGGAGCGGGGTGGCCTCAACGCCATGCTCGGCGAGCCAGACGATGGTGTCCGGAACGGTGGCGAGGAGGGTGTTGACGCGGAGGAAAACGTTGGGCTTTTCGTTGAGGGCGGCGAGCTGGGGTTCCCAGAGTTCGCCGAGCTCAGCGTGGCCGACCTGATCGAGCCAATCGGGGATGGACTGGCGGATCGCGCGGGGCTGGTCGGCGAGGTGGGCTTGGCGGGCGAGGATATCGGCGGCGGGGAGGCCGTTGTATTCGTGCCACTCGGGAAGCTCGTAACCCATCAGCAGCCACTGCGCGGTGAGTAGGGAGTTGGTTTCCTCTGAATCCACGAGGAACGCGAGCGCCCGGCGCCAGCGGGTGGTTTCGAAGAGGCTTTCGGCGACGAAGTGGCGGTCGCGCTTGCCCCATTTCGGGTTCGCCTCGAAGGCGGCGGCGAGCTCGTGGTCGAGGACGCGGTGGTTCACCAGGACGGACTTGGCGATCTCAAGGGTGGAGGAGCAGAGGTGGCGGTGGAGTTTCACAAACTTTAAATTTTAAACTTTAAACCTCAATCAAGAGGGGCGGGGATCGGCTTGCTAGGCGGGGCGCGGGGGAGGACTCTCTGTGTGTGGGTGTGGTGCGGGAAGAACATATTCGGAAAATCATCCTGGCGGGTGGATGTTGCCTGGCGTTCGGAGGGCTGCGCGTACGTCGCAGCGGGGATCGGATGCAGTGGGGCGAAGTGGATGTGGTTTTCGCGAGATACTAGACCGAAAATGTCTTAAGGTTTTTCGTATTGATTTCGTGTTTCGTGTATGCATGAATTACAACATGAAAACGATCACATTGGATGAGGATGCCTACGAGCGGCTGAAGAGCTGGAAGCGTTTGCGTGGCGATTCGTTTTCGGCGGTGGTGAAGCGGGTGGTGCCCCGCGCGGGTACGCTATCGGCGATGGCGAGCTTCGCGGAGAATCGCGCGCCGTCTGTCGAGGGGCGCGATGAGTTGTTGGAATCGACGGTTGAGAGCCGCTCGGCAGCCAAACACGATCCATGGATCTAATCGCCGACACCACATTTCTTGTCGGACTCTGGCGTCGCCAGACGTGGGCGCTGGATTTTGCGACAACGAATCCCGGTAAGACGCTGGGAATTCCCTGGGTGGTGCGCGGCGAGTTCTGGCACGGAGCGCTGCGGGCGGGGCATGATCCGGCGGAGGTGGAGCGTTTTTTATCGCTGGGTCTGCCGCTGGACGACGCACCCGCTGTAGTGCCCGTTTATGCTCGCGTCACCGCCTCACTGCAGGAGCATCATCCCGATGTTTACCCAGGGATCGGCCAGAACGATTTGTGGATCGCAGCCGTGGCCGTGCAAACTGGGTTGACTCTGCTCACCCGGAATCGACGTCACTTCGAGCGGATCGACGGACTTACGCTTCTTGTTCTGGATTCCTGATCATCAGTCCTCGCGGGTTCGAATGCGGGGGCGATGCCGATTGTTGAATTTTGAATTTTGAATTTTGAACTTCGGGTTCTATGCAGCGGTATGCCTACCGTCCAACTGAAGTATCAAACGTTCCATCCCTCGATTTGGCCGAAGATGGTGGGGGAGGTTTCGCGTGACGCGAGGGCGGGGGATCTGGTGGAGGTGATTGGGAAACAGGGAACGCGCTTCGGCTGGGGGCTATGGAATCCGAAGGCGCGCATGCCGCTGCGCATCGTGAGCCACAGTCTGGAAGAGATCGGTGAGACGTTTTTCGATGATGCGATCGTCAGGGCGGGCGAATTGCGGCGCTCGATCCTCGGGCTGGACGGGGAAACGGAATGCTACCGCTGCGTGCACGGCGATGCGGATTTCCTGCCCGGCATCGTGGCGGACAAGTTCGGCGATGTGCTATCGGTGGAAATCACCGCGCTGGGAGCGTGGATGCGGCTCGAGGGTTGGCTGCCGCTGATGCACGAGACGTTCGGGACGAAAAAAGTGGTCGTGCAAGTGGACGCGGATCTGGCGCGCATCGAGGGCATACCGCGCAGCGGCGGGGTGGAGAGCGACAAGGTGCGGCTGGTGAAGGTGTTGGAAAACGGCGTGCGCTACGAGATCGATTTCACCACCGGCCACAAGACCGGGTTTTTCTGCGACCAGCGCGACAACCGGAAAAAATTCCGCGGCATCGTGGAGGGGAAAAACGTGCTGGATCTCTGCTGCTACTCGGGCGGCTTCTCCGTTTCCGCCGCGCTGGGCGGGGCAGCCGAGGTCACGGCGGTGGATCTCGACGAGGCGGCCATCGCGATGGCGAAACGCAATGCGAACCTCAACGATGCGAAGATCAAGCTCACCCACGCGGACGCCTTCACATGGGTGCGGACGATGCTGGAGAACGGACGGAAATGGGACGTGGTGATGGTGGATCCTCCGAAATTCATGTTCGGGAAAGAGGACGAGGCGGGCTACGCAAAATATCACGACATCAACAAGCTCGCCGCGCAGCTCGTCGAGAAGGACGGCGTTCTGGTCACGTGTTCCTGCTCCGGGCAACTGGGCGTCGAGGCCTTCGAAAACATCGTGACAAACGTGATCCACCGCCAGGACAAGCGACTCCAGGTGTTTGACCGCACGGGGGCGGGCGGCGATCATCCGACGCTTTCGAACTATCCCGAGTCGCGCTATCTAAAGGCGATCTGGGGGCGCGTGATCGGGTAGTTGTGGTATCCATCAAATGATCCATGGAGGAATTGCTTGTGCGCGGGTGCACGGGGTCGTTACTCTGCCCATCGTTCGTTTGGTATGGATTTCCCGATCACAAAAATCAAAGGCGGCGTCGGCGCGGCGAAGGGCTTCCTGCTGTCCGCGATAAGCTGCGGCATCAAGAACCCGGCGAGCGAGCGCCTGGATCTCGCGCTGCTTTTTTCGGAAACGAAATGCGTCTCCGCCGGGGCGTTCACAACGAACAAGGTGAAGGCCGCGCCGGTCAGGGTTTCGCAAAGCCACCTGCGCAAAGGCAGCCTGCGTGCGGTGATCGTGAACTCCGGCAATGCAAACGCCTGCACGGGATTGCGCGGCATCCAGGACGCGACCGCGATGTGCGAGGAGACGGCGAAAAGCCTTGGCCTGAAACGGACGGAGGTCGGCGTTTGCTCCACGGGCGTGATCGGCCTGCCGATGCCCATGGCGCGGATCACGCCGAACATCCCGAAACTAGCCGAGGAGCTGGCCGCGAAAAAGGGCAACGATTTCGCACGGGCCATCATCACCAGCGACACGCATGAGAAGGAGGTCGCGATCTCCTTCGACATCGGCGAGCACCGGGTGCGCATCGGCGGCTGCGTGAAAGGCGCTGGCATGATCTCCCCGAGCATGGCCACGATGCTCTGCTTCATCACCACCGACGCGAACCTCTCGCAGGACTGCCTCCAGCGCGCCGTGCTTGAGTCCGTGGAGGAAAGCTTCAACCGCATCACCATCGACGGTGACATGAGCACGAACGACACCGTGATCGTGCTCGCGAACGGCGCGAGCGGCATGAACACAGCGCGCCGCAACGGCTCGGCATGCGGACAGTTCCGTGAGGCGCTGAAATGGGTGATGCTGGAGTTGGCGAAAGCGGTCGTCCGTGACGGCGAGCGCGTGACGAAATTCGTCACCGTGAACGTCAAGGGCGCGCGCACCCACCTCGATGCCAAGAAAGTGGCCGAGGCCGTTTGCAAAAGCGCCTTGGTCAAATCCTCATGGAACGGCGGCGACCCGAACTGGGGCCGCATCATCCACGCCGTCGGCTACTCCCGCGCGCGGATCCGCGAGGAGCTCATCGACATTTTCATCGGCGGGAAAGCAGCCTGCCTCGGCGGCCTCCAGGCGGAGACACCGATGGAGCAACTCCGCGAGGCGGTCTCCGCGCCGGAGTTCACCATCGACATCGACCTCAACCAGGGCGAGGCCGCCTACACGATGTATTCCAGCGATCTCTCGCCGGAGTATGTGGACTTCAACCGCTCGGAATACGCGTATTGGAAACAGGCGCGGAAGGATGGACTAGTTTGAAGCCCTAAACTTTAAAATTTAAATCCCAAGGAAGAGAAGAGGTTGTCGATCCGCTTTTCATTGAGGTTCAAAGTTTAAGATTTAAAGTTTCGTCCGCCCCCCGTTTGCTTTCCTCATCGGCTCAAACAGCGAGTCCATGCCGGTTTCCTTGATCTCGCAGACGTGCGCCATGAGTTCGCCGAGGCGGCCTTTGGGGAAGGAGCGTTGTTTGAACCAAAGCAGGTATTCCTCGGGAAGATCGCAGAGCGGGACGCCGCTTGGAGGGTATTTTTCCTTTCCGAACATCCCGAAAGGCATGCGGGTGCGGTGGATCTCCATGAGCAGGTTGCGAAAATCATCGCAGTCGATTTCGGTGAATTCCATGGTGGGGCTTGCGGGGCGGCGGGTTGTGGTTCAGGTTCGCGAGATGGCGATCAGGTTTTTGCACACACGCATCCGGGTGAAAAGTTTGGAGGATTCCATCGCGTTTTACGAAAAGCTCGGCTACAGCCTTGGCAAAAGGAAGGACTCCCCGCAAGGCAACAAGCTCGCCTTCATGGAACTGCCGGGGAACGACGTCTTCCTGGAGCTCACGTGGTCACCCGATTACACCGCCACCTGCCCCGAGGATCTGATGCACACCTGCCTCGGTGTCGATGACATCGTGGAGTATTGCGACATGGTGGAGAAAGCGGGCATCGAGATCTGGCCTTCGCGTTGGCGCGAAAAATTCACCGGCGGCGAGACGAAGATGGCCTTCGTCACCGATCCCGACGGATACGAGGTGGAGATTCTCGAAAGGTGATATGACAAGCCCGACCGTCCATTTCATCTTCACGACCGCTTGCCTCATCGCAGCGGCGGGTGCGTTTCCGATCGATGATAAGAAAGCCCCCGAGTCGCCCGGCGACATCAAGGCGATCCAGGGCGCGATGCTCACCGCGATCCCCAAGGCACAGGCCGCCACCGTGAGTATTGATCTCGGCGACGGCTCCGGCAGCGGCGTGATCGTTTCTGCGGACGGGCTGGTGATGACCGCGGCACACGTTTCCGCCGGAGTCGGAAAGGAAGTGTCCGTGGACATGCCGGATGGCACGAAACTCAAGGCCGAGACCCTCGGACTCGATTCGGAAACCGATGCCGCCCTGATCCAGATCACCGAGAAACTTCCCGAGGGCAAACCTTTCCCCACCGTGGAGATCAACAGGACGGACGACACGAAGCTCGGCGACTGGGTTTTCTCGCTCGGCCACTCCGGCGGCTTCGACAAGGCGCGCGGGGCCGTCTCCCGCATCGGGCGGCTCGTCCGCGTGGCGAACACCACATTGCAGACCGATGGCGCGCTGATCGGCGGCGATTCCGGCGGGCCGCTCTTCGATATGGAGGGCCGCCTCATCGGAATCCACTCTCGTGTCGGCGCGGTCGTCGGCCAAAACATGCACGTGCCGGTCAAGGTTTTCACCGACAACTGGGACAGGATGCTGAAATCCGAATTCATCGGCGAGGGCCCGTTCGCGGAGAAGCCGGTAAAAGGCAAAGGCTTCCTCGGCCTGGCCACGAAGCCCGCCGGGGGCGGCATTGAGGTCACCAAGGTCGGCAGGAAAAGCCCGGCGGAAGAGGCGGGCATCAGGCAGGGCGACCTGCTCCGCTCCCTGAACGGCGAGAAGCTCGATTCGCGGGAAAAACTCCAATCCATCCTCGCGGAGCTCGCCGCCGGGGACAAACTCGCTTTCGAGATCACCCGCGACGGCAAAGATGAAACGATCAACCTCAAGCTCGGCAAGCGTTAGGCTCGCGTTCGCGGTGGCGCTCGCCGTCCCCGCCTTTGCGCAGCAGAGCCTGGAAACGAATTTCCGCATCACCGGCGCGGCGGTCACCGCCGTGTTCGAGCCGCAGCGCGCCGTCATCCAGCTTTCCAGCGCCGTGATCTACGACGGCCGGAATGAGATCGCCTACGGCACCGTCATCACCGCCGACGGCTACATCCTCACCAAGGCCACCGAGGTCGAG
>JAIXQS010000144.1 GCA_027485615.1 Verrucomicrobiaceae bacterium | reverse complement strand
GAGGCCAGCGAGATCGAACTCGGCCCCTCCCAGGACAAGACGATCATCGTCCCCGGCGAGACGGTGAAGATCAACCTCCGCGACCCGACCCTCAACGTTTCCGGCATCGGCACCGACATCGAGGTGGAAATCTGGGCGAAATCCGGCGACCGCGAGCGCGTCCTCCTCTATCAGCTCGGCGACAGCAAGGAGAAATTCCGCGCCGAAGTCGCCACCGCGCTCGGCGCGCCCACCCCCGGCGACAAGATCCTGCAAATCCTCGGCGAGGACGAAATCCGCTTCGGCTACTCCGAGCGCTTCCGCGCGAAGATGAAAGACCTTCCCGCCGATCCCGACATCGTCATCGGCGTCGCCTCGGATGCGATGCTCTCGTTTTCCGCCGGTGCCTTCCCTCCGCGCGAAGGCGAGCGCCGCCTCAACATCGAGGAGCTCGGCCTTTCCTCTTCGCAAGCCGCCCTCGGCACCCGCACCGTGCGCCCCGGAAACCCGGTTTACATCCGCGTCACCGATCCCGACCGCAGCCTCACCACCGGCGACGATGAAATCACCGTTAGCCTGCAAACCTCCAGCGGCGATGAAATCCGCAAGCTCGCGCTCAAGGAAACCTCACCCTTCAGCGGCGAGTTCCAGGGCATCGTCCCCACCGCCGGCGCGCAGGCCATCGCCTTCGCCTCCGAAAGCGCCCCCGGCCGCGATGCGAACATGGCCATCAGCGCCCGCGAATACCCCGGCTGGCAAGGCAACGTCGGCGATGCCAACAAGCCCCGCACGTTCGGCGTCGACCTGAACGACAACGCTCCCATCGACAAGATGTCCGTCGATACCGGCGATGCATCTAACAGCCTCAAACGCTTCGTCCTC
Source organism: Verrucomicrobiaceae bacterium (assembly GCA_027485615.1). GTDB lineage: Bacteria > Verrucomicrobiota > Verrucomicrobiia > Verrucomicrobiales > Akkermansiaceae > Luteolibacter. The sequence continues at coordinate 168,032 of JAIXQS010000144.1, read as the reverse complement.
CAAACCTCCCTCGACGGCAAAAACTGGACTACCCGCGCCCGTTTCCCCGAAGACACCCCGGTCTGGGAAGGCTCGCCGCTCGTCACCTCCTTCCCCACCTTCGGCACCAACTCCATCCCCGTCAGCAAACCGGAAGGCCGCGAGCTTCCCGCCGATTGGATGGAGATCATGGAATACTCCTCGAACCGCGCGTCCATCACCTACTTCTCCGCGAAGGTGAAATCGCTCTCCGCGGAAGCGCTGCCGGTGGTCATGCCGAGTCATCCTGCCTACGGCCTCGTCCTCCGCTACCGCGCCCTCTTCCACCAGCCAGCCGTCGCCATCCGCCGCTTCCAGCTCACCGGTTTCCCCAATGACGGCAACACGATCTTCCTCCTCAACGGCACGCCCGCCGCCGAAGATGCCGAGAACCCGCTCCTCATCGAACGCGAGCTCCCGCCCGGTCTCCACGAAATCCAGATCTGGCGCAACGATGGACGCGGCCAGTTGCTCGCAGCGAAACCCGCCCTCCTCTGCGACGAACCCGGCAAAGCCGACCTCATCCCTTGCCCGGATGCGATGTTCGATCCCGCCACGTTTCCCGATGACCTGAAAAAATCACTGCCCCAACCGGCGACACTTGCGCCCGCCGGTAATATGATGAACATCGCCTTCGGCGACCAGACTCGCGCCCGCCTCGTCCGCCTTGTCATCAATGGTTTCGACGGCGTCGCCCCTACCATCAAAAAGGTCACGCTCTCTAACAGGGAAGGAAAAGCGCTTCTCCCCGTCGCCCGCGATTTCATGGAGCTGCGCGACAATGTTCAGCTTGAAGTCCTCCCCGGCGACAACATCACCGTCCGCTACGAAGACCCGCGCACCGCATCTCCCAAACGCGACCGCCTCGAACAGCGCCTCAACGTCGCCTTCAACGACGCCGTCGTCACCGCTTCGTTCCTCAACTACATCGATACCGAAGAGGGACGCGAGCTGGTGCTGGAGCCGATCCGCCGCTTCCGCTACGATGACGCCGTCGCCATCGTTATCGACGATCCCGACATGGATGCCAGCCCGGAGAAGGACGTCATCGACATCAAGATCGCCTCCACTTCCGGCGGCACGGCTGTCATCAAAGCCGTCGAAACCGAAGAGTTCAGCGGACGTTTCCTCGGTCGTATTTTCCCGGTCACCGGAGAACCCGCCCGCGACTCGGAAATCAAGGTCGCCGAGGCCGGCACCCTGACAGCCACCTATCTTGACACGGAAAACCTCAGCCCCGGCATCCCCACCGAGCGCACCGTCATCATCCAGCAAGCCCGTTACACTGATCCCGCGCTCTCCGCCTACACCGTCACCACCAAACAGCTCCCCGCGCCGCCGATAAAACCCGACGCTCCGAAAACCACCACCCGCACCGCCGCACCGGAAGTCGTCCCGCCGCGCCGCGCCCTGAATTTCGAACACACCGATCCAACGAAACCGCTCGCCGCCGTCGCCGGTTCCAGCGTGCGCTTCGATGTCGTCGTGCCCCACCTCGCCCTCGCAGGCAGCAGCACGGTGAACGCCTACGTCCAGACCGATGCCGGACGCAAAGCCAAACAGACCGCGCTCAAGGAACCCTACGATGTCGCCGCCCCCGGAACGCTCAAGCTCACCGGCTCCCTGACAAAAGCCGAGGTCGTCACCCCGGACGGATACCAACTCGGCCAACCACCCACCGCGCCCGGCAACGAACCGCCGCTGGAGGAAGGCCGCTTCTCATTCACGATCCCGCTCATCCTCGGTGAAACGCCCGACCGCAGCTTCGCCACCAAGTCCGCCGAAGACCTTCCCGAATCCTCCCTCCCCGACGGCCTCGCGGTGAAAGTCGGCGACATCATCCACGTCGGTTACCCATACAAGGACAAGGCCGATGCCGTGAAATGGATCACCGCCAGCTTCCGCGTCGAAAGCCATCCGTTCCTCGATGTGATGGACGCCGGTTATTCAGAACCCCTGACAAAAGCCTTCGTCGGCGAGAAGATCCACCTCCGGCTCATCGACCGCGGCCTCGACCGCAGTGCGGATCGCGACACCGCCACCGTCACCCTGAAAGCCACCAGCGGCGCCTCAACTTCCTACGAAGTCCAGGAGACCGAAGCCCACAGCGGCGTTTTCAAATCCGCCTTCGCGATCAGCTACGCCCCTGCCAAGCTCCCTGCCAAGCTCCCGCCGGTAGCCCTCAACGGTTTCCCCGTCCGCTACGGCGACGACGTGGAGATTTCCTACGGCATCAAAGACGAAGCCCAATCCCTTAAACTTAAGGTCAACAAGGGTGCCAACGGTTTCATCGAGCCGTTCAGCAAGCGCTTCACCGGCGATGAAATGGCCGTCCGCACCAGCTTCACCCTCGCCGAGTGCTACTTCGAGCTCGCCAAAAAACACCGCGAGCTCGAACAGGAAAGCCTCGCCCGCCGCGAGATCGCACAAGCCCGCAAGCTCCTCGCCGAGGCCATCGCCACCCACAACGACGACGACCTCCGCGCCCACGCCGAATACCTGTTAGGCAACCTCGCCCAGGAATATGCCGATCTCTCGAAAAACGACGAAGCCAAGCTCCCGATGTACCAGGACGCCCTCGCCCGCTTCTCGAAAATCCCCAGCGACTATCCCGATACCGAGTTCGCCCCCAAGGCGCAGTTCAAGACCGCCCTCGTTTATGAGAAAATGGGCGAGACGGAAAACGCCGTTGAGGAATACGTGAAGCTCGCCTACAAATACCCGAACCACGAACTCCTTCCCTCGGTGATGTCCCGTCTCGGCGCATATTTCCAGCAAACCGGCCTTGCCTTCAAACAGCAGGCCGACCCGCTGCGCGAAAAAGCCGACGACGCCACCAAGGCCGAAGTCCTCCGCCTCGACCAGCTTTCCTACCCGGAGTTCCTCAACGCCGCGATGGTCTTCTCGAAACTCCAGCAGCGTTTCCCCGATGATCCGCTCGCCGGTCTTGCCGGTCTGCGCGCCGGGCAGAACTACATGCGCGCCCACCAGTATACCAAAGCCATCAAGCTCTTCACCACCGTCCACGCCAACGAAAACTACGACGATCGTGAAGTCCGCTCGCAATCCCTTTATTGGAGCGGCATCAGCCAGGAACGCCACGCCGGTCTCATGTCCGAGGACAACTGGAGAGGCCGCGGCGAAGCCATGGGCATCGCCTACGAAACCTACCGTCGCGTCACCTTCGATTTCCCCGACAGCGTCTGGGCGAAATACGCCCGCGGTCGCCTCGCCGACCCCGCCTTCGAGAAACTCGTAGCGGAGGAAAACGAAGCCCGCGAACGCATGATCGAATCCCTCAAGGAAAGCAGGAAAAACCGATGAACGGACTCGAGTCAGCGCTGCTACAGGAACTCACCGGCGGAGCCGAGCCGAAGCTTCTCCTCCGCACCCGCACGCGCATTGACTGCGGGTGCTGGTGGCGCAGCACCCCCGTCTGGCTCTGCATCTCCGGCAGCGAACTCATCCTCTTCGCCGTCGCCCGCCGCCGCTACTCGGAGCGCGTCCCGCGCGCCGATTGCCACAGCTCTGATTACATGGCTACCACCGGGGAATTGGTCATCGAATCCGCTACAGCACTGCGTATGAACCGCATCAAACTTACCCCACGAGAAGCTCTTAACGTGATTGATAAGCTAACAAATTAATAACCACTCTTACTAACCACACCTCAAAAATATGATCGAACAACTCCTTTTAGGCGGGCCTCTGATGATTCCCCTCATGTTGTGCAGCCTTGTTGCTATCGCCGTTGTGTATGACCGCTGGTTTTCTTTCCGAGAGAACCGTCGCATCGACATCCGCTCCCTTCGCGCCAAGGTACAGGCGCGTCTGAACGAAAAAAACGTTTCGGGTGCCATCAGCGAATGTGAAGCCGCCGGCGGCCCGGTCGCATCTGTTCTTCTTGCGGGGCTCCGCTCATACAAGCAGCTGCTTGGTAAAAACGAGAGCACCGAGACCATGCGTCTGGTAGTCGCCCAGGTCATGCAGGACTACAGCGCCCAGGCGATGAGCGTGGTCAGCAAGCGCCTTGATGTCCTGACCACGATCGGCATGGCTGCACCACTCCTCGGCATGACCGGAACCGTAACGGGTATGATTGCTTCCTTCGCAGGCCTTGCGGAGGCTGGCAGCACCGGTGGCGGTGGCGGCGCCGTTGCAAACGGTATCGCAGAAGCCCTGATAACGACAGCAGCAGGCCTTCTCATCGCTCTCGCTGCCGTCATCCCGCAAAGCGTCTTTTTCCGCTGGTCGGATGAAATCGAACTCGAAATCGAAGAAAGCACCTGCGAGTTGGTGGAATTTATCCTGACGAATCACTAAGGCCAAAAAGCTAAACCCAAGTGAAAAAACGCCGCTCCAGTGATATTCCCGTCGATTCGTTTTCGGATATCGCTTTCCTTCTTATCATTTACTTCATGGTAGCGACCACGCTTGTGAAAGTGAAGTCGATCACGGCTGATCTTCCTGCCGGTGAGAAATCCACCCAGGCGAAATCAGAGAAAACACCCATCATCAACTTACGGGGTGGCGAAATGTTTTTCAGCGACAAGCGCGTGAAGATCGCCGAACTCAATGAGCGCCTGGCGGCCCTCGACCTGCCAAACCAAGACGGTGAAAAACGCGTCATCATGTTGGAGGCTGCCAAAGGCACCCCGTACCAAAACTATTTCCAAGCACTCTCTGCCATTAGCGCCAACGGCGGCGTGGTTGCTATCGTCGAAGATGAATAAACCATGAAACGCGCGAAAAAAAAGAAACGCAGAACCATTCCCATACCCGTCGCGAGTATGGGCGATATCGCGTTCTTGCTGATCATCTTCTTCTTGGTTTGCAGCGAGGCGGTCAAAGACAACTCCAGCCTGGCAGTCGCGCTGCCCACTTCCGAGCACGTCAAGAAAACCAAGGCCTCCGTCGTGGCATACGTGACCGTCGATGAGAATGGCGAAATCTATTTCGACAACAATCGCGTCGATAGCGCCAAGGACGTCGAATGGGGCGTCCGCGCTCTGCTCACCAACACCATTTCCGACGACCAGCGTCACGTTCAGTTCAAATGTGACAAGTCACAATCCAAGGAAGTTTTCCAACCCATCCTCCAAGCCATCGCCGAAGCCGGTGGCATCATTGAAGCCGTAGGCGAAATCGAAAAGTAAATCCAGCCATCCAACATTATGTCCAATCCCACCCAAGAAATCACACCTGACCAGTTATTGCAGTCCTTCCGGGGACGCAGCTTCAAGTCAGTGATCATCTTCACTGTCGTAGTTCATGCTGTCGTTATATGCGGCACCAGCATTCCCTATCTCATGAAAGCACTCACTGGCGAATCATCATCCAAGCTCGGCGAAAATGAGCGGACGGAAATCGCGGCTCGCGAAGCAACAGAGGCTTTGCGCGACATCGCCACCAAGCACGGAATCAAGCCACAGGACCTCAGCACCCGTATCGCCGGTGGCGCCGCACCCGCAGCACCGAAGGAGGACGCGCCGCCTGCCGCCAAAGATCCCGCTGCATCAGATGTGAAGCAACCCGAGGAAGCTGGAGAACCGGAAAAGCCCAAAGCAGCCATCGAAAAGGAAATCGAAGTCAAGGCAGAAGGCCCCGTGGTTCCTCCCATTCCCGTCGAAGAAGCCAGCGATGAGGATCTGTTTGGCAAATGACCCAAGACCGCCGCTCCTTCTATCCTAGCTAACCCGCATGATCCGCGATTCATATACCACCATACCCACCGTGACAGTGGACGAGATTCCAACGAATCCGTCTGCTTTCAAGGCGCGCGTGGTAACGATCGCGGTTGCATCCATTGCGGCCTTGTCTGGCGCAGCTTATTTTTGGTTGCCACCAGCACTGGCGGCCTTCCTTTCGCGCAATGCGGAAATACAGATACTTTTCCAGCAAAGCCACACGGATTCGTCACTCAAGCTGGCGTTCCAACTCCTCGGCCTTCTGGCCATCCTTTGCTCAGCGGCAGGTGTTGCTGGATTTTTCCGCAGTCGCATTACATGGCATGTACTTCGCGTGCCTCTGCTTGCCGTGTATTTGGTCGTTGGATTTTTTCTCTGGGTAACATGGCGGGCGTGTTTCTCCATTCTCGATAACCAACTCCTGGTGGATGGCGGGATCCAGAACAATGCCACCATCATTAAACTATGGTGGAGCATCGCATGGCCGGTTCTCGCGACCGCGGTCTTCGCGGCGTGGACGCACGTCATGCTGCGCAGTCGTTCGGTTTACGCCGCCTTCACGCGTGAAGAGGGTATCGCAATGGTCGGTGACCGTGTGCTCGAGGACATCCGCACCCATGGCCGTGATCCCCGGAATCGTCGCAGTCTTTATCTCAGCACCCTTACCCACCTCGTCATTCTTGTGCTCATCCCGTGGATCATGAGCCTCGGCGGCTGCGTGGAGGCATACAAGGTGCCGAAAGGCAGCGGAAACCCCGTCGTCGCCATGGTCAAGATGGTGAAGCCGAAGAAGAAAAAGAAGCAGACCCTCAGCCTGCGCCCGAACTCTGCGATCATCTACGAAGTGCCCGATCTCGACGACTCCCAGGTCGACCAGGTGATGGAGGAACAAACCCAAGCCACCTATGCGGCGAACAACGCCAAGTCCGGCAAGATGGGCAAGGGGGGCGGCAAGGAGGGCGGTTGGCCGGAAGGCATGGATAATTACAAGATCCGCTTCATCCGCCTCGAACACAAAGGCGCGGGCTGGGACGACGGCATGGACGAGTCCAACGCCGACATCAATTTCCTCCGCGCCTTCGCCCAAGCCACCGGCTTCAAGAAAATCGCCAACAAGGGCGAAAGCCATTCCATCGCGCTGCTGAAAAAATATCCCAAGGACGGCTTCCCGCCCTTCGTCTTCCTCACCGGCGATGCCGACATGGGCAATCTCACCACCACCGATGCGAAGATCCTGCGCGATTACTGCCTCAACGGCGGCATGCTAATCGCCGACGCCGGCTCGGTCACTTTCCACAACTCCTTCATGCGCGAAATCCGCCGCGTGTTCCCTGACAAGCCGCTCATCGACATCGCCGATGACGACATGCTCTACCAGGTGCCCTACACTTTCCCGAACGGCGCGCCGCCCTTCTGGCAGCTTGGCGGCCGCCGCGCCCTCGGCATCAAGCACGAAGGCCGCTGGGTAGCTTTCTACCACCCCGGCGACATGAACGGCGCGTGGAAATCCCAGGGCTACACCGACGTGACCCCCGAGATGCGCGATGCTGCCATGAACCTCGGCGTCAACCTCGTCTATTACGCGTTCAACCAGTGGAACGACGCGATCTCGAAGAAGAAATGATGAACCCGAACTCCTTCAGCATCCTAGGCTACCTCAGCGTGCTCCTATGGCTCGCCGTGCCGCTGCTTTGGCTCCTGCGCCGCCGCATCAAGGCGCCGGGCTGGTCGGCTCTCGCCCTTGCTGTCATCGCTTTCGGCCTCGCCGCAATCAACTCCCGCAGCCACGTCAGCCGCATCCAAGCCGAGGTAAACCATACCTCCCCGGATGCCATCATGCAGGAGGCCGCGAAACGCAAGGCCGTCGAGGATGCGCGCGGTGGCGAGGTCGCCGACATCCGTTTCGCCGAAGACGGAGCCGAGGATTTCATCGACAAGGCCGGCATGGATGAGTCCGACCGCAAGTATCTGGAAAGCCTCGATGAATCGAAAGATCCCGCGTGGAAGAACCGGAAAAAATCTCGCGGCGATGCCGACCAGGAAAGCGACGATCTCGAGGACATGCTCGGCGGCGAGGAACCCACCAAACGCCTTTCCACCGATGCCCTGCCTGAGGAAAAGGAAACACGCCCGCCCATATTCATGTCGGAGGCTCACGTCGCCGCCGCACAGCGACTGAACTCGATCAACCTCAACGCCTCGCTCTACGTGATCCTGTTGGGCGCCATCATCCTCATCGTCGATTACCTCGCGCGCGCCAACTCCTACTCCCAAGCCGCTTTTCCCCTGCCGCTGCCCGCCGCATGGAGAAACTCCTTCACCCCGCTGCCCGCCGTCGTCACGCGTCCCGAAAAGCCCCGCCGCACTCTCACCGATGAGCTCGCCCATCTCGCCCGCCGCGGTGATGCCTTCGTCTGCTTCACGAAGGATGCCTCCACACTGCCCGAGAGTTTTCCAACTCTCGGAAAATCCAGCCGCCCCATCGACCTCCTCCGCGTTCAGGGCGACCGCATTTCCGATAGCTTCGTTTTCGAGTCCCTCTGGTATGGACGCAGTTGCTTCGTAGTTGGTTCCCCTCCCCACGCCCAAACCCTCTTTGCCGAGATCCTCAGGCAGCTCGAACTCCGAAAAACCTCCCGCGCCAGCACCCGCCACAACGTCCACCTCGTTTGGAATCTCGACCAGCCGCCGAGCAAACAAGACCTCACCACCTTCGAACGCCTCGCAAGTTCCACCGGATTTTCCCTCCTGCTCTGCAACGACTCACGCCCATGAAACCCCTCTTCCTTTTCCTCTCGTTTACCTGCCTCCTTTTCGCCGATGAACGCGAGGTCACTCCCGAGCAACAGGAAGCCATCGAGAAAGGCGGCGACGTTGTGGAGGAAACCCTTCGCCCCGAAAACCTCCCCGATCTCACCAAGGGCGAAGGACTGCCGCCATCCAAGAACAAACCCTATCTCTACCATCTCGGCCCCACCGGCATTTCCTGCTTCATGTCCGGCGGCGCCGTGGGCGACCAGCTCCTCGTCCAAGGCACCATCAAAGGCTCTCCCGCCGAGGGCAAGTTCCTTCCCGGCGATGTCATCACCGGCATCAACGGCGTCAAATTCCAAGCCGGCGGCAACCTCGGCATCACCATCGGCAACGCCATCATCGAAGCCGAACGCGAGGTCAACGCCGGCAAAATCACCTTCCAGGTCTGGCGCGATAAGAACTACCCCGCCCGCACCGGTGCCAAGAACATCGCCGGAACCGATATCGAAAAGCTCATCAACGAAGCCGAAGGCGACGACTCCCTTTACGACTGGAAACCTGAGGAAGCCCGCAAGGAAGAGGTCAAAAACATGGATCTCGATAAATTTCCCCTCGATCCCAGCACCCTCGAAGTGGAGCTGAAGCTGCGCACCTTCCCCGAATACGCCGATTCCGCTCCCTACGATTGCCCGAAGACCAAACAGATCCTTGAAGACGCATGGAAGTCCCTTGAAAAGCGCTTCATCGTCGATCCGAAAAAGCCGGGCAGCGGCAAAGGCGGCGTCATCGAAGCCATGGGTCTCGTCGCCTCCGGAAAACCCGAGCACCGCGAGCTCGTCAAACAATGGGTGCGCAGCCCCAACTGCCCGTGGCAGCCACCCACCCAGCCCATAGGCGCCATGTTCGAGCCCGGCTACAAGGGCTACAAAGGCTACCAAACATGGCACCACGGCTTCGTCGGCCTGAACTGCGCACTCTATTATGATGCCACCGGCGATGAATACGTTCTCCCCGCCCTCCGCAAATATGCCATCGAGGCCGCCATGGGCCAGAGCAAGGCCGGCACCTGGGGCCACACCTTCGCCTATCCCTCGTTCAATGGCGGCAAGTTCCACGAAATGAACCCCGGCTACGGAGCGCTCAACGCCGCCGGCAACCGCTGCTTTTTCCTCATCGCCCTCGCCAAAAAACTCGGCGTCGAGCATCCCGAAATCGATGCCGCAATCGCCCGGGCCCACAAATTCTTCGGCTCCTACGTGGATCAGGGCGCGATCCCCTACGGCGACCATGCCGCCGCCGACACCGATGACAGCAACGGCAAAAATGCCGGCACCGCCTTTGCCATGAAACTCATCGGCGATGACTACGCCGCCAAGTATTTCGCCATGATGTCCGCCCACGCCTCCTTCACCCCCCGCGGCGGCCATGCCCACGACTACCACACCCAGTGGTCCAGTTGGGCTGCCACCCTTTGCGGGCCGGAAATCCGCACCATGGCCGAGCGCAACATGCGCTGGCGCCGCACCCTCTGCCGCATGTATGACGGCAGCTTCGTCTATCACTCGCCCACGGAAAAATACGGCACCCTGCGCGACCCCACCGCCACCGAGATTTTCAACCAGGCCGTCATCCTCAAGCAAACCCTCATCACCGGCAAAGACCTCGATGAGAAACTCTACCCCGACGAGCGCGAAACGAAACAGTTCCTCGCCAGCGCCTACGCCCAGTTCAACAACGACCACCTCAAGAACATCGCCGGGAAACCATGGATGGAGCGCTCCACCGATGAGCTTTTCGACTTGCTGGACATCTTCATGCCCAAGGCACGCAAGTTGGTAGCCGCCGAACTCGCCAAACGCCTCCAGGCCGGGGAAAGCGCCATCCTCCCGCGCCTTGTCGAACTCCTATCCCACGAAAACGCCCGCTACCGCCACGGCGCCCTCTTTGCCATCGCCACCTGCGGCAACGACACCGTTCTCTCCAACCTCGCAAAAATCACGCCCCTGCTCAACGACCCCAAGGATTTCGTCCGCATCACCGCCGTCGACACCATCTCCAAGGCAAGCAGCGACGCGGAAATCCAGCTCGCCCTCCTCCAGGCCGCCGTCGCCGACCGCACCGCGCTTGCCCCCAACAGCGTCCGCAACGCCATCCAGAACAGCCTTTCCAAATCCGAGGCCGCCGTCAGCAAAACCCCCTTCCAGGCGGACATCGACGAAGCCCTCGTCACCCGAGCCCTCACCAACCTCATCCTCGAGGAAACCGGCGGCGGCCCATTCGTCGGCTCCAAGGTCGGCGTATGGGACAAGGACACCGTCATCCGCCTCGCCGGCCCGCTCACTTTCATCGCCGAGGAGGAACAGGTTTACGACCAAATGTTCGGTGCCAGAAATGCCGCCGCCCAGAAAATGCTCGGCAAGTTCGGCTACCTCGAAGCCATCCAGACCAACGCCCACCGCATCCGCATAAAAGCTGAAATCCCCCGCCGCATCCGCGCCGAGTCCGGCTTCAAGGATCCCCTTGCCAACCCCGCCGTCGTCGCCAAATCCCCCGGCGCCTTCTCCGACCTCGCCGATGAAATCAAAGCCATCCTCATCGACAACCCGATCGAGGAAATCTCGGTCAAGGACGAATCCACGAATTGGGTCGAGGTGAAATCCCCGTTGGTTGAGGTTTTACGAACCATCGAGGCCAACAAAACCCCGGTCTCCCTCCCCAGCATCGCCGAAGACTCACGCCTTCTCTTCCGAAAAGAACTCGATGCCGCCGATGGCACCGGCGCGAAAACCAAGCTCTGCCGCGCCGCCCTTGCCGATCCCGAAAGCAAACACACCTTCCGCCAGATCGCCGCGATGGACGCCCTCGTCGAACTGCTCGAAGCCGAAGCCCTCCAAGACCTCATTCCCTACCTCGGCAGCGACTACTGGCGCATCCGCGACCACAGCCGCACCCTCGCCGCGAATCTCGTGAAATCCGGCGCAGGCTCAGCCCTCATCGCCCGGTTCGCCGATGTAAGAATTCCCGATAGCCAAGCCGGTATCCTCGTTGTCCTAGCCACTGCGAAACACGCACCGGGCACGGCCCTCGCCAGGGAGGCACTCAAACACGAATCCCCTCAGGTCCGCGCCGAGGCCTTGCGCACTTACGCCTCCTTGGCCGGCACATCGTCCATCCCGGACATCCTCGCCCACCTCACCACCGCCACCGAACCCGCCGACGTGCAAGGCTGCGAGGATGCCCTCTCCCCTTTCTGCGAAGACCCCGCCACCGCCGCCACCCTGCGCGATGCGATCCTGAAAACAAAAAGCGCCACTCCCCCGGATGCCCAAGCGACCATGTTCTACCTTCTCGCCCGCGTCGGCGATTCACAATCCCTCGCAGCCCTCAAAAAACTCGCTGAGAAAGACGACGCCCGCACCCTCGCCGATGTTGCCGCCGCCATCTCCTACTCGCCTTCCCGCGAGGCGGACAAGCTCATGCTCGATCTCGCCGCCGCCAATCCGAAGCGCGCCGCCATCATCGCCCCGCACAGCGTCCGCCGCATGGTGATCGGCCCGAAAGGCTACGGCGACATCACCGGTGCCCAGAGCATCGATTTCGCGGACGCCATGCTCAAGATCAACCTCGAGCCGCGCATCGTGAAACTCTTGGGAAGCATCCACGAAGCCCGCGCCCTCACCACCCTCATGTACTGCCTCGAAAAAGGCGTGTCATCCGCGGCCGAAAGCCTCATCGCCAACGCCGAAGGCATGGACAAGCTCAGCCCCTCCGACTCGAAAATCGCCGCGAAAGCCCTGCAGGACGTGATCGAATACATTGAGGTCACCCGCCTCCGCGGCGGCATCAAGGCCCACATGGACAAGGACGATAACTACACCGGATGGAAAGCCCTCCAGGCCCGCGCCGGCAAAGTCCTCCTGAAAATCCACAAGCCCGAAACCGCCCCCATCCCCACCTTCGAAGGCTTGGATCTGGATCGGTAGGCGCGGGGCTTCGGAAAGTGTCGCAAAAAGGATGACGTCCGTCGGAGAATTTCGTAAGATGTAAATAACGCCGCTAGTAAACGGCAGTTCACCAACGACCAGAAACACCCCGAAACCTATGCCACAAGAAACCGATGACATTCAAGCCGTGGAGAAACTCGGCGAAGCGAGAGACGCGATCGTGAAGGAGCTGCGCAAAACCATCGTGGGGATGGACGATGTCATCGATGAGATGATGATCGCCATCTTCGCACGGGGGCACTGCCTGCTCGTCGGGGTGCCCGGCCTTGCCAAGACGCTTCTCGTCAGCTCCCTTGCCGAAACGATGTCGCTCGGCTTCAAGCGCATCCAGTTCACCCCCGACCTGATGCCCTCGGACATCACCGGCACCGAGCTGCTGCAGGAGGATCCCGAGACACACCAGCGGCGTTTCATGTTCCAGAAGGGGCCGATCTTCACCAACCTGCTCCTGGCCGACGAGATCAACCGCACGCCGCCCAAGACGCAGGCAGCCCTGCTCGAGGCGATGCAGGAAAAGCGCGTTTCCTCCGGTGGTGAGGAATACAAGCTCGACGCGCCGTTTTTCGTATTGGCGACCCAGAACCCGATCGAACAGGAGGGCACCTACCCGCTGCCCGAAGCCCAGCTCGACCGCTTCCTTTTCAACATCCAGGTCAAATACCCGAGTTACGCGGAGGAGATCGACATCATGCGCAGCGTCACCAGCGACAGCGTGCCCGTGGTCAACAAGGTGGTCGATGCCAAGGACATCCTCGAGTTCCAGCACGTCGTCCGCCGCATCCCGGTCGCCGATCCGATCTTTGACTACGCCGCACGCCTGGTGCGAGCCACCCGCCCCGACCAGCCCGACGCCCCGGAATTCGTCCGGAGGATGATGAGCTGGGGAGCCGGCCCGCGCGCCTCGCTCAACCTCATCGTCGCCGGAAAGGCGCGCGCCGCACTGCGCGGTCGCTGCCACGTTTCCGAAGAGGACGTTCGCGCGGTCTGCCTGCCCATCCTGCGCCACCGCATCGTGCCGAGCTTCGCCGCCCGCTCCGAGGGAATGACCGCGGACAGCCTGATCGCTCGCCTGATCGAGGAAGTGAAGCCCACCAAGGGCTGAGAAACCAGAAGCCGGGAATCAGGAGTCAGTTTCGATCCCGATTCCTCCCCGGCTTCTGTCCCCTGACCACTGTTCCCTGACATCCCGCCATGTCCGAACACCTGCCCGAAATCCATTACCTCAGGCCCGAGTTGCTCCAGCAGCTCGGCGATCTTGAGCTCATTGCCCGCGAGCTGGTGGAAGGTCTCAGGGTGGGTAGCCACCGCAGCCCGCTCAAGGGCTTCAGCACCGAGTTCGCCCACCACCGGCAATACGTGCCGGGTGATGCGATCCGCAACATCGACTGGCGGGTTTACGGCCGCACCGGGCGGTATTACACGAAGCTCTACGAGGCCGAAACCAACTTCGACTGCCACCTCCTCATCGATGCCAGCGCCTCGATGAACTACTCTTCGGGAAAAGTCAGCAAGCTGGAATACGCCAAGTTTCTCGCCGCCTCGCTCGCCTACATCGTGCTCAAGCAGCGCGACTCGGTGGGGCTCTCGGTCTTCGATACGGAGGTGCGCGCCTACCTGCCGCCGCGCTCGACGATGGGCATCCTGGTGCACATCGACCGCTTGCTGCGCGAAACCAAATCCCTGCCCAAAACCACCATCGCCAAGCAGCTCAACGACATCGCGATGATGATGAAGCGCCGCTCGTTCGTGATCGTGATCTCGGATTTCCTGGCCGATGTGGACGATGTCATCAAGGGGTTAGGCCGCCTGCGCCACGGCGGCCACAACGTGCTCCTGATGCAGACCCTCGATCCCTATGAGATCGATTTTCCCTTCGAGGGCATCTGGCGTTTCGACGGACTCGAGCAGGAGGATCCGCTGATCACCCAGCCCGAGCGCATCCGCACGGATTATCTCAAGAACTTCGCCGAGCATCGCGAAGCGCTGCGCAACGGCTGCATCGCCGAGCACATCGACTACACGCTGGTCGATACCTCGCGCCCGCTCGACGCGGTGCTCAGCCAGTTTTTCTTCGAACGTGAATCCACCATCGGAGGCGCCGCCGCCCCGGAAAGATTATGAGTTTCCTCAATCCACTCCTGTTGATCGGCGCCATGGGCATCGCACTGCCCATCCTCGCGCACCTGCTCAACCGCCACCAGGTGCGGCACACCGACTGGGCTGCGATGCAATTCCTCAACCGCAGCGTGCGGGTGCGCTCCCGCCAGATCAAGCTGCGCGACCTTTTGCTGCTGCTGCTGCGCTGCATGGCGCTGCTGTTGCTGGTTTTCGCGCTGGCGCGTCCGGCCTGGACCAAGGGCTCTTGGTTTCCCGGCGAGCGGCGGGCCGGGGTGGTGATCGCCATCGACTCGTCCTTCAGCATGGGGCACGGCGGCGAGGACGGCACCCGCTTCGACGAGGCCATGAAACGCGTGGAGATCATCCGCAGCAAGATGGCTCCCGGCGACCCGGTGACCGTGGTGCTGCTCGGCGGCGACCAGCGCGTGGTGCTGCGGAACATGGCCTACGATGAAAAGCGCTTCGGGGAGGCTATTGCGAACCTCAGCCCCGGCCCCGGATCGATGGATCTTGTCAACGAACCCAAGCGCCTCGCCGAACTGGTGGCGGACATGGAAGCCCCTCAGAAGGAGGTTTACCTCATCACCGACGCCCAGGCCGCGGATTGGAAACAACCCTCCGCCCGCCTGCGCGAGGCGCTCGCCGAACTCAACACGCAGGCCGGGGTCTTCGTGGTGCCGGTGCGAAGCGGTGACGATAACCTTGCCGTCACCGACCTTGAGCTGGTAGCCGGCGTGTTGCGCAAGGGCACAACCGCCCGCTACCGCGCCACGGTGCGCAACTTCGGCTCCGCGCCCGCGTCCAACATCGCGGTGCAATGCCGCGTCGATGGCGTGGAGATCGACCGCAAGGTCATCCCCGTGATCGCCCCCGGCGATTCCGAGACCGTGTCACTCTTCGTTCCCTTCCACAATGCCGGTGCGACCGGCATCACCGCGGAAATCACCGGCGATCCGCTGGACGCGGACAACGTGCGGCGCGCGGTGGCCGTGGTGCGCGACAAGGTCTCGGTGCTTTGCGTCGATGGCTCCTCCGGCGATGCCGGGCGGCTGGTGGTCGCTGCGCTGATGGCGCGGGCGGGTGGCATCCAGGGCGAGGACTACAGCGCACGCGCCGTGCCGTGGTTGTCGTTTCCCGCCGAAGATCTCAGCAAGGTCGATGTGCTGGTGTTCACGGATGTTCCCGAAATCACGGAGGGGCAGGCCAAACAGCTCGAGCAATTCGTGCGGCGCGGAAACGGCCTGGTGTGGTTCGGCGGCGATCAGGTGAAGGCGGCCGCGTGGAACGAGCGCGCCGCGAGCGAGAAAATCCCGCTTTTGCCCGCCAAGATTGGCGAACCCATGACCACCGGCGACGCCCTCGGTGCGGGCAAGCCCCTGGATGCGGATTTGTCCGACCATCCGGTCTGCCTGCCGCTGATGTCACTGCCCGAGGATTTGCTCGGTGAAGCCCGCTTCATGCGTGTCCTGAAAACAGAGCCTTTGTCCAACAGCTTCCCCGTGCTGCGGCTCGCGGGCAGCGGAGCGCCGGTGCTGTTAGAGAAAGCGCTCGGACGCGGCCAGGTGTTCCAGTTCACCACCACCGCGGAGACCACATGGAACAACATGGCGCTGACCCCGGTCTTCCCGCTGGTGATGCAACAGATCGTCACCTACCTGTCGGGCCGCGAGTTCGAGCGTCCTCGCCTCGTCGGCGATTCGCTCACGCTCACCTATGTCGAGCAACCGGACGCCAGCGACGCGGTGTTCGAGACGCCTTCGGGAGAAAACATCACCGTGGCGGTGCGCGAGGTCGGCGGACAGTTCGTCGCCTTGTTGGAAAACGCCCACGAGGCCGGCTACTACACCGCGCGCGTTAGCGTGCAGTCGGCCGGCCTGCCGATCGCGGTGAACGTCGATCCGCGCGAGTCGCAGGTCGCCAGCCTAGACGAGTCCGAGCTGCGCACCAACATCGAGGGGCTGGGGCTCCAGGTGGCCGCTAGCGGCGACGAGTTGGCGGCGGCCATCGAATCGAGCCGCACCGGACGCTCCGCCTGGCGCATCTTCATGATCGCGGCCCTCGTTTTCCTCCTGCTCGAATGCCTGCTTGCCGACCGCATGCTTTCCCGCGGCCGTGCCAAGGCCGACGAACCCTCTTCCAACCCCGTCCCCGAGAATGCGTGACCCTTTGCTTATGACCCTCGGACTCGAAAATTTCTTCTGGGCGCGCCCGCTTTCCGCTCCGCTGATGATCGCGGTGTTCGTGGCGGTGGTGCTGCTCAGCATCTACCTCTACCGGCGTGCCTGGGGCTTGCCGCTATGGCTGCGGATCAGCCTTGGCGCGGCGCGTCTGCTTGCCCTCGCCCTGGTGGTGGCATCGCTTTTTGAGCCGACCGCCGTGGTGACCGAAACCCACACCCAGGCCCGCACCCTGCCTGTCCTCATCGACGTTTCCGAAAGCATGTCCATGCAGGATCAGCGCAAGAACGCGGGGGACATCGCCGCGGCCGCGGCCGCATTGGGCATGCTCACCGACGAGCCGCTCGAGCCCGACGAACTGGTGATGCGGCTCGACGCCGACCAACGCCAGGCGATCCAGACCGCCTCCCGCCTCGACCTGGCGCGCGGCATCCTCCGCCATCCGGCCGCGCCCGTTCTCAAGGAACTCGGCGAATCGTTCGACATCAGCTACCACAGCTTCGGGCGCTCGACCCACATCCTCAGCGATGCCGGCACGGTGGGTGCGGCCGAGCTCGATGGTCTTGCAGCAAACGAGCCGGCCACCGCGATTGCGGCCTCGCTGGAGTCGGCGGCCAAGGCGGGTGCGACCGCACCGGCGGGCATCGTGCTGCTCACCGACGGCATCGAAAACACCTCCTCCAAGCGCATCGAGTCCGTTCTCCAGGATCTCTCCGCTCGCGGCATCCCCGTTTTCCCCGTGCCCATCGGTTTGGAAGAACCCGACGACGTCTCGATCCGCAACATCGTGATGCAGGAAGTGGCGTTCTCCGGCGACAGCGTGCCAGTGCAGGTGCAGGTGCTTTCGAAGGGCTACGAGAAACGCATGGCGCGGCTCACCATCAAGCTCAACGACCGCCAGGTGTTCCAGCGCCAGATCCGCCTGAAAGGAGGCCTTCAGTTCGAGGACGTGGACTTCAACGTCGATCTCTACGAGAAAGGCGCGGCCCGCATTGCGGTAGCCATCGAGCCGTTCGGTGACGAAATTTCCGTGGCCAACAACCGCGTCGAGCGCAGCATCCGGGTGGTCAACGAAAAGGTCAACGTGCTCTACATCGAGGGCAACAACCGCTGGGAGTTCCGCTACCTGAGCGCGATCCTGAAGCGCGACCCGCGGCTCAACACGACCTTCATTTCCTCCTCCGCAGGGCCGGAGTTCGCACGGAATTCGCCCGAATACATCGAGCGCTTCCCATCCAAGCGCGAGGAAGCGTTCAAATACGACCTCGTCATCCTCGGCGATGTCGATGCGGCGTTTTTCACGGCCGAGGAGCTGGGTCTGCTGGAGGAGCTGATCCGCGACCGGGGCGCTTCGCTGCTGGTGCTTTGCGGCCCGATGCACACGCCGACATCCTATTCCGGCACGCCTGTCGAAACCTTGCTGCCGGTGCGCTTCGATGTGGAAGCCGAGTGGGAAATGATTTCCGAGTCCGTCTATCCGGTGCTCACTCCCGAAGGGCGCAGCAGCATGGTGATGTTGCTGGAAAACGACCCCGATGAGAACGACCGCATCTGGAGCCGCGTCGCCCCGCTCGATCACCTGCCGCCGCTGCTCGGGGCCAAGCCCGGTGCCACCGTGCTGGCCACGCTTTCCGATGCCGCCAGCGGTTCGCAGGTGTATCCGCTCGTCGCATGGCACCGCTACGGCACCGGCAAGTGCATGTCCATGGCCAGCGACCGCCTGTGGCGCCTGCGTTTCAAGACCGGTGACAAATATCACTGGCGCGTGTGGTCGCAGTCGATCCAGTTCCTCACGCTCTCGCGCCTGATGGGCGAGCACAAGCGCATCCGCCTGGAGACCGACCGCACGCTGTATCAGGACGGCGAACAGGTGCGCCTCTACGCCCACGTGCTGGACGAGGATTTCGAGCCGGTCGTCCAGCAGTCGTTCGAGATCTCCGTAAACGGCGCGGATGGCAATGAGCTGCGCGAACCGGTGAGCCTGCAGCCCGACCGCACCTCTCCGGGGCTGTATGAGGGCTACTTCACCGCCCCCGCAGCAGGGCGCTACCGCCTGGAGGCGAACGAGGATGATAAGGAAATTTCCAACACCACCGAGTTCCAGGTGGCCGTGGTCAACCGGGAGTTGTCCGACACCCACATGCGCCGCGACGGGCTGCAACGCATGGCGGAGCTCACCGGCGGCCGCCTGCTGGCGCCGGAGGAAATGGCGAAACTCGGAAGCCTTCTGGATGCCAAACCCATCACCACCTCCGTGCGTTCGGAGCGCCCGTTGTGGGATGGCTGGCTGGTGGCCGCGCTGCTGATCGGCTTGCTCGGCATGGAGTGGATACTGCGCAGACGAAACGACCTAACCTGATGAGTCAAGAATCCCACACCACCCTCGACCAATGCCTGCGCGCCGTCTGGCAACGCACGCAGCGCGGCCATGCCATTGGGGCCTTGCTGGCCTTCGCTCGCTGGTTCGTCCCGCTTTTCCTGGTCGTCATCCTGATCGACCGCCTGGCTTACCTGCCGGGTTGGCTGCGTGCCGTGGCCGCCCTGTCGCTGCTTGTGATTGCCCTGCGCCAGGCATGGCGTCATGGCGGGTCGCGCCTGCGGCGTTTCGATGCCACCCTCACCGCCCAGCAGATCGAGCACGCACAGGGCGGTTTGGACAGCCTGCTGGTCACCGCATTGCAGTTCCAGAAACAGGGGGCTTCCCCCGGCACTTCCGCGGCGATGTGGGAACACAGCCAGCACAAGGCCCAGGAGGCGGCGCGCCACATCGCTCCCCGGGAAGTGGTTCCCATGACCGCGCTGAAGCGCCCGCTTCGCATCGCGCTCGGCGTCGCCGCGCTGCTGCTCATTTTCGCCATCCTTCAGGGCCCTTTCCTCGCCGCCGGTTTGGGTCGTTTGTTCACGCCGTGGCTCGCCATCGCCTATCCGACCGATACCCAAATCAAGCTGGGTTCGGGTGAGATGGTGATCCAGGAGGGCGCGCCGGCCAGCATCGAGATCCGGCTCTCCGGAGAGATCCCCAAGACCGCCGAGCTCGCCCTGCGCACCGGCGAAGGCAAACCCCGCGAAATCGATCTCGAGGTCGTCGATGGCCTCTCCACCTATCAAATCACCTCCGCCTCGCGCGATTTCAGCTACCGCGTCAATGCCGGCGATGCCCGCAGCGACTGGCGCCAGGTGCGCGTGATCCCCGCCCCACGCATGGCGAAGGTGGCGGTCGAATTGGATTTCCCCGACTACATCGATCGCCCGAACGAAACGGTTGAGGCATTGACCCTGACCGTGCCTGAGGAAACCAAGGTGAGCTGGAAGCTCACCCTGGACACGCCGATCCGCGAGGCCACCCTGCACCGCGATGATGCCGCCGACCTGCCGCTCGAGATCGGTGCGGACGGGCGCACGCTCACGCTTTCGGAAAACGCATCCGCATCCCGCGGCTACAGCTTTTCGTGGGTCGAAAAGAGCCACGGCTTCGCCTTCACAAGCCCACGGTATTTCCTCCAGGTGGCCTCCGACCAGGCGCCGCGCATCGAGCTGACCGCACCCCTTGCCAACCTCAACGCCTTGCTCGGGCGGCCGTTGGCGCTCGCGGTGCGCATGCAGGACGATCACGGCATCGGCGCGGTTCGCATCATCCACCGCGTGAACCGCCGGCCCGAGAAAACCGTCGAAGTGCCGAGTCCCGCTCCTGGCAGCGAGGGCGAGCAGGTGCTGGACTGGGACTACCGCAAGGATTTGCCCGACCTGCAGGTCGGCGACTCGGTCTCATTCCTGGTCGAAGTGGCCGACAAGTATCCCGGCGAGGGCGGAGCGCACCTGGTGCGTTCCGAAACACGGCGCATCACCTTCCTTTCCCGCGAAGATTACCTGGCCGAGGTCAACAAGCAGATGGACAGCCTGCTCACCCGGGTGCGCACCCTGTATCGCCAGCAGCGCGCGGCCCACGAACTGGCGCTCGGGCTCGATCCCGCCTCCGATAGTTTCGTTTCCACCTGCCAGCTCGAAGCGATCCGCCAGGAAATGGTGCGCGAACAACTCGTCACCACCGCCGACGAAGTCCAGGCCTTGCTCGACGACCTCGCCGCCAACCAGGTCACCGATGCGGTGGAAAGCGGTTCCCTCGCCGCCGTGCGTGACGCCATCCGCACCATTGCCGCCGACCACGTCGCACGGGCTGCGGATCTGATGCGGGCGCAGGTTGGTGCCGAAAAGCGCGATCCGCAACCGGCCATCGCCGCGATCAACGAGGCCGCGCGTGAACTCGCCGGGCTTGTCCTGCAGCGTGGCATCGAAGCCTCCCGCGAGGTCTATGCAAGGGAGACCCGGATGCTGGCCGGCGAATTGGCAAGGCTGCGCCTTCGCCTGCTCACCGCCTCGCCGGACGAGGCCGAGGCTCTTGCCAAGGCGCACGAGGACGTGGCCGCCTGGACCGACGATCTGCTCAACACGCTTTCCGCAGGGATGCGCTATGACAACAAGGCGCTGGCCGTGCTCGGGCTCAACCGCAGCATTTACGCCCTCCGCACATCCAAACTGGCCGATGAAATCCGCAACGCCGCCAAGCTGGCTCGCGAAGGCCGGTTCGCGGATGCCGCCGCTGCCCAGTATCCCCTGACCCTGCCCCTGATTGAGGCGGAGTTCCCCATGCGAGCCGGTTCCGACTACGCCCTGATCCGCGATCTGCGTGAGCAACTCACCCTTTTGATCGCCGAACAACAGCAACTCAACAAGGAGTGCAGCGAGTCGGAGGATTTCACAAAGCGTGCCGCGGAATGGTCGCAAAAGCAGGCCGGTCTGCGCAACCGCCTGGTGCTCGCCGCCATGCCGACCGTCGCCGCGCCCCGTGCCCGCCTTTTCGACCTGGATCTGCCTGAGCCACCTCCCGGCCACGAGCTCCGCCTGAAAACGGAGGCGCTGATGGGCGAAGCGACGACCCACCTCAAGGCGAAAGCCAAGGCCGAATCGCTGGCCAGCCAGGCCGGTGCGATCACCGCGCTCAAGGAGCTCGATGCGATTCTCACCGGCTGGTCGGATGAGCTTGCCAAGAAAACCCTCGGCGTCTCCTCGCAGGTTTCCGATGCCAGCGACCGCGCCGGGGTGCTTGAACAGTTCGAGGCCCGCCAGATCGCCCTGCTGGAGCAAACAGAGGAAGCGGCGCTCGATGAGAAGGATGCCAAAGAGGTCATCGAGGAACAGCAGGCGCTGCTTGATGAGATCGAGATCTTTGCCAAGGAACTGTCCGACGGCGAATCGGCTCCGGCCGGGAGTTTGATGCCGATACTCGGACGCCTCGGGGTGGCTGGCGGCGCGATGAAGCTCGCTTTAACGACGCTGCGCGACAACCGGGCGGAAGAAGCCCTCGAGCCGCAGGAGCAGGCGGCCGTGGCACTCGCCGAGGCAACCGCGCTGGCGAAAAGCCAGGTCGCCCGTTTCACCCTGCTCCAGCAGCTCATCAGCTTCGAGCAGGCGGTGGCAAAGGCCAGCAGCGGCATGGCCGATGTCGTCGGCGGCCAGAACAATCTCATCGCCGCCACCAAGGTCGCCGACGAGAAATCACTTCCCTCCCTGCTTGCGCCGCAGAAAAACCTGCTCCAGTGCCTCACCGACATCGCACCCGCGCTCGATCTCGTGGCGGCGCGCCTGGATGTCGGCACTCCGCTGGTGTTCGCCGCTTCCGATGTCGAGGACGCCCTGATCGCGATGGAGGATGACGACGCCGAGGGCGCAGCCGAAATCCAGGGAATCGCCGTCGAGTCGCTTGCCAAGGTCAACGCGCTGGTCGCGGAGGTTTCGGTGCAGACCGCTTACATCGCCGAGATCGTCGAGTATCTCCAGGAGACCCAGTCCACCGCTGCCATGCTCGCCTTCCGCCAACGCCAGATCCGCGAGGGTACGGGTGACTCGCTTGAAGCCCAGGAGACACTGGCATCCGATGCCGCCAAATACGCCGCCGCCCTCACCGAGGTGGCGGGCCGGGTCGATTTCGGGAAACTCGACGAGAAGGTGAAGGAGAAGTTCGAGGGCTTCGATCTGTCCCTGGATTTCAACGCACCCGCCGCTTCCATGGCGCAGGTCGTTTCATTGATGCAATCCAAACAGGCCGCCACGGACGAGATGCTCTCCGCCGAGAAGGCCTTGGACACCAGCTCCCAGCAGCTCAATGTCATCATCGAAATGCTCAACGGCCTGCCGAGCATCATCCTCACCAGCGCCGAGCCGCCCGAGCTCCATCGCCTGATCAAGGTGCTCGATATCGCCAGCAAACACCGCGTCCTCCTGCGCCAGGCCCGCGGTGCCGCCGCAGAGGCGTTGCCTTCCCTTTCCAAGGCGCAGCAAAAGCTGGTCGAGGCCACCGCCAAGGCCAACGAGGGTGAACTCACCCATCCGCTGCTCGCCAAGGCGCACGAACAGATGGCAACGATCGATGCCATGCTCACCACTTCCCGCAAGGAGGAAGCCGGTGTCGCCCAGCTCACGGCCGATCAGACCCTGCGCCATTTCATCATCGAACAGGCGTTGATCCTCAACACCGCCATACCGCCCGCATCCTCCAGCGACAGCGATGTCCTCACCGAATCGGAAACCGACGACCTCTATTACTCCGAATCGGTCGGATTCCTCTCCGACTTCGTCAGCGGTGAGGCCCCCAAGGACAAGAAGTCCGAGTGGGAAATTCTCGGCACCCGCAACCGTGCCGCGCTCAACCAGAACTTCGCCCGCGAGCTGCCTCTCGAATACCGCGCCACCCTCAAGGACTACTACGAAAAGGTCGCGAAATAACACGTCCACCCATCCGCCCCCATGAAAACGCCATCCGCCATCCACCGCATTGCCGCCGCCGCGCTGAGCGCAACATTCTGCATATCGAGCACGGTGCCGCTGCACGCCCAGGACCAGCCCGCTCCCGCCGCAGAGGCGGATGCGAAGGGCGATGCGCCGGAACTCACCGAGGCTGCCGACCTCGCCATCGAGCGCGGGCTGCAATACCTGCTGACGACCCAGAATCCCGACGGCTCATGGAGCAACCCGGACGGCAATTTCCACATGGCGGGCACCTCGCTCGCGCTCATGGCGTTCATGGTGAAAGGACATTTCCCCGGATTCGGCCGCCACGGCGCGGCTCTCGACCGGGGCAAGGAGTTTCTTCTCAAGAAAGCGGAGGAATCCTCGACGGGTTACGCGGGAGGCATGTATGAGCACGGGCTCTTCACCCTCGCCCTTTCCGAACTGTGGGGCATGACCGCCAAATCCGAGGACAACAAGAGGATCCAGGTGGCTCTCGAGCGCGCCGTCCAGGTGATCCTCCGTGCCCAGAGTCCGCTGGGCGGATGGCGCTATACCGCACGTCCCGATTCCGGCCAGGACACCTCGGTCACCGCGATGGTTTTCGTTTCCCTCGCCTCCGCCCGCCAGGCCGGCATCCTGGTGCCCACCGAAACGATCGACCGCGTCGTCAGCTACCTGCGCGACCAGGTTTGGAATGAGGAGTCGGGCGGCTTCGGCTACCAGGGTAACACAGGAACCACCCTCTCCTGCACCGCGGGCGGAGCCTACGCCGCCCAGCTCTGCGGCATGCGCGAAACCGAATGGGTCCAGGCATCCATCCGCTACCTGGAAAACAGCCCGAAGATCTTCAACAGCGAGGAAATCGGCTATTACTTCTACGCCCACTACTACGCCATCCAGGCCATGGTTCAGGCGGGAGAGGAACACTACACCAAGTGGTATCCTCAGATCCGCGACGCCCTCCTCGCCATCCAGCAGCCGGACGGATCGTGGATCGAAGGCGGGAAGAAGACCTACCCGCACGCCACGCCCATGGCCATCATCATCCTCGGCACCCCCCACCGCTACATCCCGGTTTATCAGCAGTGAGCCGCTGCATCGATTTGAACTGAAACATGGTTTGCTGAAAATCCGTAAACCACACCTGGCATCCCAAACCGCATTATGAAAATTCCCGCCCTTCTCACCACCACCCTGATGCTGGCCGCAGCCGGCACGCTCTCCGCCGCGTCGAAGAAGCAGCCTGAAGTCCCTCTGACCGCACGCGGCAAGGAACTGCACGAGCAATACGCCAAGCAGCTCGAAACGCTGCGCGCGGAGGTCGCCTCCGCCGTGCCCGCCATCGACGCGGAGAAGAAAGCGCGTTTCATGGAGCTGCGCGCGAAGTGGGACGCGATTCCCGCGATAGACGATGACACCAATCCGAACGATGTGAAGGCCATCGGGGAGCAGACCGAACAGCTCCAGGCCGAACTGCTCAGTGCCGGTGAATCCCTGGTCACGGATCTCAAGCCGTTGCTTTCTTCCGAAGCGCTCGATCCCAAGCTCATGCGCATCGCCATCCTCTCCGACGGCACCCCGCGCGGGTTCGCCGAATTCGCCCAGCAGGGCCCTGAAAAGGAAAAGCTGATCGGGCAGCTCTTCGCCGACGAGCCGCTCATGCGCCAGGTTCTTGAGGCGGGTGGAGCCAACGGCGGCGACTACGGCGATATGATGCAGGTTTACAACGCCATCCTCGGCAAGAGCGAGCGCGCCCGTGAACGCGGCACCATTTTCCAACGCCTCGCCCTCGGAACCGCCATCCACATGCCGTGGCAGGGGGGCATGCCGGAATCCGGCGTCCATGGCATCGTCCAGCGCACCCAATACGATGTCGATCAGGTCGAGCGCTACCTCCACTACGAGAAAGCCTTCCTCGAAGGCGAACTCGATCCCGCGTTTCCCGACATGAATACATGGGAATGCCGCTTCATCACCGACTCGGAATACAGCAACGAGGATCTCACCTGGGTGCGCCGGATGTTGCGCAATTATCGTCCGGATCACATCACAATGAAGGACTACAAGTGGCGCTATGTCCGCTTCATCAAAAGCGATGTGCCCTACTGCAGCACAAAGCACGATCCCACGCTGGGCTCAAAGGCGCAGGAGGAAGTCGCCCTAGGAGGAATCTGCGGACGACGCGCCTTCCTGGGCCGCCTGACGACGCGCGCGTTTGGAATCCCGACCCGTGCCTCCACCCAGACCGCCCACGCCGCAATGTCGCACTGGACGCCCGATGGCTGGGTGATCTGTCTCGGTGCCTGGTGGAACATCGCATACTGCGGCCCGCAGGGAGGTCTGGACTTCCTGCTCGAATCACAGGCCCGCGAGTTCGAGGACTATGGGCTCGTCCGCCGTGCGCAGTGGCTGGGCAATGCTTTCAACGAGGAGGATGTCAGCATCAAACACCGCCAGTATGGCCAAGGCGGCGGGTTCTGGGACGGTCTCGCCTTCGTGAAAAAGCAGATCATCGTCAAAAAGGCCGAGGTCGAGGCGCTCGAACTCGTCGGCGGCATGAAACTCGGCGAGTCCGACGAACTGCTCGGCGACGAGGTGGGAGAAGACATCGAAATCCCCGATGCGGACAAGGAAATCCAGGCCGCGCCAGACGGCACGATCACCATCCCGGCGGTCGCCTGCTACTCGCCGCGCAAGAGCTCGGATCGCATCCTGTTTCTCAAGAGCTGGGACAAGGGCTATCAACTCCACTACAGCCGCCTCGGACAACGTCCCGAGCTTTTCAAGTACCGCATCGAAGTGCCCGCCGATGGCGAATACGAGCTCACCGCGCTGGCAGCCACCGTTTCCCCGAATCTCGATATCCTCGTCCGCGTCAACCGCGATGAACCGGTTCCTTTCACGATGCCATACACCAAGGGTTCCTGGGAAAGCTCCGATCCGGTGAAGCTGAAACTCACCGAGGGCAGCAACGTCATCAGCATCAGCGCCCGCACCCCCAACCGGGGAGTGAGCATCAAGAACTGGCAGCTCAAGCCGGTGAAGTGATCGGATCCGTCTGCAACCCTCATAAAATCCCCATGTCCGTGAGCCAACACTCCCGCCGTCCCCTCGCGCTTAGTCTCGTCTTTGCCGCCGGGTTCGGTCTCGCGATCCCGCAACTGCCCGCCCAGGAATCCGCGCCCGCCATTTCCAAGCAAACGATCGCCGAGTTTGACAAGGCCATGGCAGCATCCGCAGATGGCGCGTCGGAGGCCCGTCAGCGCCTTGCCCTGCGCCGGGTGATCCGCGATGCGGAGCAGTTGGTGGAAGCCCATAAGGATGATCCGAGCCGCTTCCTCGCACTGGAGTTCCTTTTCCGGGCATACCAGCGGCTCATCGCCATGGATGACGATGCCGGTCACCGCAAGGTTCTGTTGGAAATCTGCCGCGAACTGGTCAAGGCACCCGACGATTTCGCCGAGCTGCGCCTCGAAGCCGACCTCCTCCTGAACCAGGCCGAACTCGCCAAACAGGGTGCCAACACCGAAGACCGGGCAAAAGCCTTGCGCCCCCTCGTCGATCGTTACGTGGACACGCCGGCCGGCCCCAAGATGCTGCGAATGGCCATGCTCATCGCCCTCGAGCTGGGCGATACCGGCCTCGTCAACCATCTCCGGGGATTGATCGCCGAGCGCTTCGCCGCCGACCATGATCTGATCGCCTTCCAGCGCGACAAACTCGGTGGCCAGGTCTTCGGCGCTCCCTTTGCCGGGCACTTCACGCGGGCGGATGGGAAAGGCGTCCGCTTCCCCATGGATCTGCTCGGTCGCTCGACGATGCTGCTTTTCTGGTCGAAGGAGGACAGCGGCCTGGACTATGTGAAGGGGATCGCCGCCGCCGCCCTGGCGAACAAGGAACTGGTGGCCGGGCGCATGGAGATCATCAGCTTCAACCTCGACAACCTGCCGGATGCCGGCGAGTCCGTCATCCGCGGGTTGGGCGTGGACTGGCAGGTCTTGCACTTGCCCGGCGGTCGTGAAAATCCGGTTTTCAAGGCCTACGTGCGCGCCTCGCCGCTCAATCTGCGTGTCAGCCCGACCGGCCAGGCCGCCCTCGTGATGGCCGGAACCGACCGCGTGAAAGTCATCGAAAATGGCACCCCGGACTACCAGCGCACGTTGGAATCAACACTGTCCCGCAGCTGGAGCGGCGAGAGATACACCATGCACCTTTCCGCCCTCATGGCGGGGGATTTCCTCGTGCTCGATCCGGAAGGTGCCCTCGACCCGACCCGCCCGCCCGAGCTCAAGGCCGTGGCCATGGGCGGGGAAGTCAAGCCCTTGGCCCGCGATGCCGCCTCTGTTCCGGAGGAAACCCTGCGCGCCATCCAGGACAGCTTCGTGATGCCGCCCCGGCGCTACCGCCTGAGCCATCAGGAAACCATGGCCGCATACGCCAAAGCCGTTGAGCTCAGCCGCAAGGCCATCGCCGATCACCCGAATGCGCCCGATCTCTGGATTGTCCGCAACCGTCTCATCATCGCATTGCTCGGCCTATGGAAGACCGAGGCCAAGCTCGACCATCTGGAGGCCGCCCTCGCCGAAGCCAAGGCCGCCCTCGATTCCGGCGCATATCCAAAGGGCTGCGATCTCGTTGCCCGTTTCTGCATGACCCGCGCGGCCTTGCGCGATCCCGCAGCGAATTCCAAAGAAGTGATCGACCGCTTCATGTCCGACTCCGGCGGCGAAAGCGCAAGCGGCCCGGCACTCGCTGCCGCTGCTCTGCTCGCGCTCGATGTGGCCGACCGCGTCCGCTTCGAGAAACTCCGCGAAGCCATCGTCAAGGACCACACCGAACAACCTGGCATGTGGATCTTTTCTTCCTTCCTGCTGGATCGCTACCACCGCTACTGGCTGTTCCAGGAGCCTTTCCAAGCCGGCTGGACATATGGTCGCCGCGAAAACAAATTCATGACAACCGGCGCAGCCGACAAGGCCCGCCGCATCCTGAAAACCGAACTGCGCGCTGCGGATGGAAAGCCCCTTCGCATTCCCGAGGATCTCGGCAGCGAATGGACCATGATCCTGTTTTCCGCGCCCGCACCCTGGTCCAAAGTGCGTGAAGACGGCCTGCCCGCCTCGCCCGAACAGATGCTGATGTCCTTCAATCAATTTGCCGCAACACGTCCCCCGGGTGATGTGAAAGTGGTGCTCGCCACCCTGGAGGGAGAGCCCGAAAAGACTCACGCCGAACTGCTTGCCAGCAGGTTCAAGTTGGATGTTCCCGTTCTTTCGGTGCCGGGCGGCATCAACAGCCCGCTGGTTCACCGGCTCGGGATTCTTTCCGAGAATGACAGCCTGAACAGCGTGCTCGTCGCCAAGGACGGCCGCATCGCCTTGGCGATCTCCGGCCTCAGCCAGCAAGGCGGAGGCGGCGGCGGCACATTGGCCGACGTCATCTGCCACGAGGATGAGATCGCCGTGAACGCCGCGCTGGAGAGCGGTGACATTCAGGGCGCCAAGACGCTCATCATGACTTTGGCTCCTCCCTACGATCCGAATGCGGTGGATGAGAAAGGCCGTAAACTCAAAAAGCCCGAGCAGCACATCGCTCATATCCGCGCCCGCGTCCGGGTTTTCATGGCACTCAAGGATTACGACAAGGCCCTCGCCGATGCCGAAGAGGTTTACAGCCGCCAATACGCCGCCGACAGCGGCATGAGCCAGCGCACCATGGAGCTCGATGAAGCAGAGAAACTGCGCGATGAGATCCGCATGCTCACGGGCAAGGCCGGCGAATCGCGGTAGGCTGCCTGAAAGGGACGACTGGTGGTCCCGGGTGGAATCGAACCACCACCTACGGCTTCGGAGGCCATCGTCCTATCCATTGGACCACGGGACCCGCATATCGGCGGGGGAGAGAAACGGTCTAGGCCAGGCCGGGCGCTTTGGCAAGGATTCTTCGCCCTTGCCGCGTGGCACGGATTCGGCTACCCCGCCCCCGTCATGCCTATCGCCACACCCGCCCAATACGCCGCCATGCTCGATGCCGCCCAGAAAGGCGGATATGCCTATCCGGCCATCAACGTCACTTCCCTCACCACGATCAACGGCGCCCTCAAGGCCTTTTCGGAGTCGAAATCCGACGGGATCATCCAGGTTTCCACCGGCGGCGGCGAGTTCGCTTCCGGCACCGCCGTGAAGGACGCCGCCTTCGGAGCCATCGTCCTCGCCGAGGCCTGCCACCTGCTCGCCGAGAAACACGATGTCCTCATCGCGCTTCACACCGATCATTGCCATCCGGAAAAGGTCGAGGGTTTCCTCAAGCCCCTCCTGCAAGCCTCCCGCGAGCGCATCGCCGCCGGCAAAGGGCCGCTGTTCCAATCCCACATGTTCGACGGCTCCGTCGTTGACCTGAAGGAAAACCTCCGCATCTCGAAAGACCTCCTGAAAGAGTGCGCGGCGCTCGGCATCATCCTCGAGGTCGAGGCCGGCTGCGTCGGCGGCGAGGAGGACGGCCACGACACCTCCGGCCTGCCGATCGAGAAGCTCTACACCACCCCCGAGGACATGCTGGAGGTCTATGAAGGACTGAGCGGCATCGGCCGTTTCATGTTCGCCGCCACCTTCGGAAACGTCCACGGCACCTACAAGCCCGGCGCGGTCAAGCTCAAGCCTTCCATCCTCAAGGACGGCCAGAAAGCCGTCACCGACAAGCACGGCGCGGGCGCGGAGATGGATCTCGTTTTCCACGGCGGCTCCGGCACCTCCAGCGAGGATCTCCAGGAAACCCTCGAGTACGGCGTCGTGAAAATGAACATCGACACCGACACCCAATACGCCTTCACCCGCCCCATCGTCGCCCACATCTGCCAGAACATCGAGGGTGTGCTCAAGATCGACGGCGAGGTCGGCAACAAGAAACACTACGACCCGCGCTCGTATCTCAAGAAGGGCGAGCAGGGTCTCTGCGACCGCATGAAGCAGGCCTGCGACGAGCTCCGCTCCACCGGCCAGACCATCTACCGCAAGGCCTGATTTTCCGATTCCCGAACCGCCCTCCTCCGTCACCGGGAGAGGGCGTTTTTCGTTTTGAAAATATCACCTAATGAATCCGTTCACACACGCGTTCCCCCATGGAACAGGGGTGCCGAGCATTGGCTCCTTTGAGCGACCACAAGCAAAAGTTCTTTTTTCTTTCCCCAAAATCTTTCTTGCCGACATCACTGTAATTTTCAAACTGCGGCACAACGCACAACTTCAGAAAAGTCCATGATCCAAAAACATGCAACCCGCCGTCGCTTCACCGCGTCCACCATCATCACAGCCACCCTGCTGGCCGCTCCCCAACTTTTCGCGCAAGCCGCGTCGGCTCCTCCGGAAAAGAAATCCCTCCTCACGGTGTGGGTGCTTGACGGTGGCTGGACGATGATCTTCATCGGCGCCGCCGTTCTGGCCTTCATCGGGCTCTCCATCTATTGCTTCATGAATTTCACCAAAGCGAAATTCGTCCCCTCCGATCTGAAAGCCGCTCTCATGGATCACATGACGAACTGCAGGGTTCGCTCAGCGATTGAACTCGCCGCCTCCCACCCGTCCTTCCTCGGCCGTCTTGTAGCCTACTCGTTCCCGAATATCGATGCCACCAAGCCGGACGATCTTGGCCGCGATATGATTGAGGATTCCATGGCCGACTTCACCAACAATGAGACGAGAAGAGCCATGGTGCTGATCAACTACATCTCCGTCTGCGCTCAGGCCTCCCCGATGCTCGGGTTGCTCGGAACGGTTATCGGCATGGTCGGTTGCTTCGCTACCCTTAGTTCGTCGGGGGCAGCCGATCCGTCTCAGCTCGCAGGTGACATCTCCGTCGCCCTCCTTACCACCCTCTGGGGACTGATCAACGCCATTCCCTGTATTGTCGTCTTCTACGTCCTCAAAAACAGATATAACGGCCTTGTATCTGAAGCGATTACCACCGCCGAGGAACTACTCAATGCCGCCGTCGCCACAGTGAACGCGGACACGCTCTACGGCAAGATTCCCGAAGGAATCGACGTCTGATCCTTTCCCGGCAATACGGAACCCAAGAAACACCCCATGGCATCCTCAAAGCTCACCGCCGCCAGATCCCCTGAGGATGAGCAGGCGAAACTCGACATGTCGCCCATGATCGACATGGTTTTCCTGCTCCTTATTTTCTTCATCGTCAACGCCACAGCGATCATCGTGAAGACCGACCCGGAGGTTGTTCCTCCGGTCGCGAATAACTCCAAGCGGCAGGAAGACGGTCGTGGCCGTATCGTAGTCAATGTCCGTCAGGACGGTACTTTCACTTCGGAAAACTTTGATATCCTGGCTGACGAGAAGGATATCGTCGATCTCGTGAAGAGGGAGAGGGACAAGATCATCCCGCTCGGCATCGTGCCGAAGCTCCACTTGCGCGGCGACCATGAGGCGGTTTTCAAATATTCGCGCACGGCGGTTCGCGCTGCGGCTGAAGCCGGTGTGGATCAGGTTGTCTTTGCCGTCTATGAGAGAGGCCGCGGCGGTGCCCCCAAGAAATAGGCGACGCTCCTTCCGTCAGCCCAAGCACCATTCTTTCCCCCAAACCTAACTTATGGCACGTCACAAGAAATTCGCCCACGAGGACGACAACAATCCGGAACTCGATATTTCCTCTCTCATCGATGTCTGCTTCCTGCTGCTCATCTACTTCATCGTCACATCATCGGTGACCATCCGCGAGTCCGATCTGGGCATGTCCCTGCCCGCCGCGAACCCGAGCAACGAGCAGCCCAAGATCGAACCCATGTTCATCCGCGTGGATGCCGCCGGTGTGATCTACACCGGAGTCGGCGCGGGGCAGCAACAGCTTGATCAGGATGCCAGCGTGCGCGAGGTGCCGCTGCTCGACAGCCAGCTCGACCTCTATGCCGCTGCGGCGCGCAGTGCGGGCAGCAACCCCCTTGTGCAGGTTTTTGTCGATCCCGGCACGACCCAGCAGCGCGTGATCGATGTCCTCAATTCGCTTGCCGGTGCCGGAATCTCCTCGGTCACGTTCACCGATCTGGTGGAGTGATCGGATTTTCCCGAGGAAATCCCTAAAATTCCCGCGCCGTCGGACGTTCCCCCTTGCAGGACAACACCGACGGCGCATTATTTTTGAAACTTTGTCCCTTCCGACCAACAATCCTTAATTTCACGAGAAATCCCACCTGAAAACGACCATGAAAAAACTCCTTCTCGCACTCGCATTCGCGGCCACCGCTGTTCCGGCATCCGCGCAGGAAAGCCTCCCGGAACTCGTCGACGCCGCCCTTCTGGCGATGAAAGAGGAAAAATGGGCGGAGGCGCTTGCCTTGAACACGAAAGCCGCGGGCTTAGGCAAGAATCCGAAAATGGCGATCCAGCTCTACGGGGCGCAGTTCGGAACGATCATTTACCGCAAGGGCATGTGCGAGCTGAAGCTCAAGAAATTCGATGACGCCATGAAGTCCTTCGAGTCATGCTACAAGGACTACCCCAACGACAAGGTGGCTGGCGGCGGCAACGTTTTCCAGAAAATGTCTCTTCTGAAATGGGGCGACGCGGCGTTTGGCCTTGAAGACAATGAGCTGGCGATCACGCAGTGGAAAAAATTCCTCCAGGAGCGCGACAAGGCGAAGGACAAGTATTCACAAGGTTCATTCCACGTGAACATGGCGATCGCCCACTATCGCCTCGGGAAAATCACCGAGGGCAGCGAGCATCTTGAGACCGCGATCCAGAACAAGGACACCTTCCCCACACCGGACGAAGCCATCGTGGCCGGTTTCCAAGCGCTGGTCTCCGCCGCCATCACGAAGCCCGACGAGCGGGCGCTGCTCGATTTCACTGCCAAGAACCGCGGCGGCCTGATCGTTGCCCCCTACGCGATGCAGCGTTACTCGAAGGTTTTCATGAAACTGGCCGCCGACGCCCTTGAGGCCAATATGACGGAATCGGCCCTCAGCCTTTACCAGTTCGTTCCGGCCACAGAGGTCGCCATCGACGATCTGCGCGCCCGCATCCGCGACATGGGTCATCTCCCGCGCCTTTCCTCAGGCACCCTCCGCCTTGACAAGGCGAGCCTCGAGGCCCAGCTAACCGCCCTTGAGGCCGAGCAGCGCGGCAACAAGTCCATCGAGATGTTCAAGCTCGCTGTCATCGCCTACATCCACGAGACAAACGGCAATGTGTACGGCTCCCACGCAGCCTATCTCCAGCTTGAGAAGTATTTTCCCAAGTCCGAGAAGCGTGAGGACAACCTGTTCCACCTGGTCCGCACTTCCTCGGTTGTCGGCAATATCATGGCCACGCAGAAATACGGCGAACTGTTCCTCGCCACTTTCCCGGAGTCCAAATACAAGCCGGATGTCCAGAAGCTGATGCTATCCTCCCTGTTTTTCGACGGGAAATACGAGATCTGTATCGAGATCGCGGGGGATATCATCGAGAAAAAGAAGGCAAACGAAGGCACGGCGGAGCATGATCTCGTGCTTTTCGTCCTCGGCGGCTCCTATTTCTACACCGGCCAATATGACAAGGCGGCCCCGCTCCTCGACCAGCACGTCGAGAAATACCCGGAGAGCGTCTTCGCGATGTCCGCCTCCTATTTCCAGGCGTCGAATGTTTCCCGCCTCCAGTTCTGGTCGAAGGCCGCGAAGCTGCTCGACGCTTTCCTTGAGAAATACAAGTCCGATCCGAACCAGTCTTATATCCCGCTCGCTCTCTACGACCGCGCCAACGCCCACTACGCGGAAGAGGAAAACGAGCCCGCCCTGGAAAAGACCGCCCGCATCATCAAGGAGTTCGCCGATTCCCCGGTTCTTGACCAGGCCTACAACCTGCGCGGCAATGTCCTGCAGATTCTCAAACAGGGCGACGAAGCCGAGGCCGCTTATCTGAAGGCGATTGAGATCGGTGAAATCCGCGAGCACGATGGCGTGGTCGGCGAGGCTCTCTATTATCTGACCGCTTTGCTCGGCGAGCACAAGAAAGGCGAGGACTTCGGCCCCCGCCTCAAGGATGCCGTCGCCCACGCCGACAAGTACTGGAAAGAATACGCGGAGGGCTCGCCCTACCGCTCGCAGGTCGCCGTCGCCCAGATGTATGCCATGGAGTCCGTTGGCCGCGGTGAAGAAGCGCTGAAGCGCCTTCAGGAAGTCATTTCCGACATGGCGAAGCAAACCGAGTCCGTCGGCCTTGAACAGGCGATCAACTCCTACACCGAGTTCTACCTTGAGAAACACACTCCCGAGGAGCTCAAGGAGCATTACTACAATTTCGAGGGTATAGGCACCGCGGACAAGGCCGCCCGCGCCATCCTGCGCATCGCCATCATCGGCGTGTTCGAAGCCGTAGCCAAGGACAAGGAGAAGCCCGACAAGCAGCGCGCCGCCGAGGCGATGATCACCGTCCTCTTCCGGGATCTTAAGACGGAATTCGACCTCAAGGAGCTTTCCAACTTCATCCTTGTGAAACTCGGCGATTACCTGCGCACAAACACTTCCGCGCCGCGTGAGGCGATCCCGTATTACGACGAGGCGCTTTCCCGTTCGGATCAGTCCTATCTTTTCCAAGCGCTCGGCGGCCGTGCCGACGTTTACGGCAAGTCCCCGCAACCCGCTGACATGGAGAAGGGTATAGTGGACTTCGAGCGGATCTTCAACGATTCGCAGGAGAAGCCGGAGCGCGAGTTCGCCCTGTTCCGGATCATTGAGATCCTGATGAAAAAAGGGGATTACGCCAAGACCGCCGAGCGTGCCAACCAATACCTCGATCGCGAGGAGGGCAAATCCCTCGGCTTTACGAAATACTCGCCGGAGGTCGGCCTCATGCTGGCTGAGACCTTCGATAAGCGCAACATGGTCGATGATGCCATCGCCATGTATGTGAAAGTTTTCTCCGCCCACATGGGCTACATCAAGATCTCGGCTCCCGCAATCGCGAGATGGATGGAGCTTTCCCACAAACGAAACAAGGCCTCGACCGGGCCGAATGTCGCCTCCGACCGCCAAGGTGCGTACCAGAGGGGTTACCAATTCCTCGAACTGACCGGACGCTTCAAGGAAAAGATGACCCCCGAGGAGGTGAAACTCTGGGAGCGCGTCCAGAAACTCACCGACCAATACGAGGCCGATCCGAACGTGAAATCCATGGAAGAAATCCTCAAGGAAAAGGCGGAGGCCGAAGGCCGCTGAACCATCCCGAAATCGAACCCAAGCCATATCATGAAACATCTCATCCTCTCGCTCCTCCTGCCCGCGCTTTCGATCCCCGCCTTCTCACAGGCTTTCGAGGCCGAGGCCATCATCTCGAAACCCGATGACGGCGGCACCTTCCGAGCCTGGATCCTTGCCGCCAGCAAGACGCAGATCCGCTACAAGACCACCAAGGTGTCCACGGATTTCGTTGATGCCAGCACATCGGATTTCGCCACCGTATTCCTCGTTGAGCCGCCCGATTATGCCGCCGCCATCGATCTCTACGAGGGCAGGAAATACAAGGAGGCCCAGGAGGCTTTCGCTGCGGTCAAGAATCGCTGCAAGCCGATCGCCGCGATGCCGGACAATTTCCACACCC
Organism: Verrucomicrobiaceae bacterium; assembly: GCA_027485615.1. Taxonomy (GTDB): domain Bacteria; phylum Verrucomicrobiota; class Verrucomicrobiia; order Verrucomicrobiales; family Akkermansiaceae; genus Luteolibacter. Next base: position 131,901 of record JAIXQS010000144.1, on the reverse strand, counting down.
TCGCCGCCTTCCATGAGATGGAATGCCTCCGCCACCTCGGCGACTACGAGGGTCTCGCGGCGGCCCTGAAAACCTTCATCAAGGATCCTCTCACCCGCGAGAACCAGCTCCGCCAGCTCGACCTTTACACCATGTGGGACGCCGTTCGCGCCCTCGCGTGGGATCGCGTTCTGATCATCGCTTCGGAGAGGGATCAGGAGGCTCTTCCCGGATACCAGCGCGCGCAGGTCGCGTACTGCAAAGCCCTCGCACTCGACAATCTCGGTCGCGGCCGGGAGTCGGTCGTCGAATACAACGTTGCCATGACAGCGGATTCGGGAGCATCGGAGATCCTGACGCAGCAGGCCGGCCTCAAGGCGCTGGGCGTTTACCAAAAGGATACGGAAGTCCAGGCCGCCATCCAGAACTGGGGCACCAAGGACGAGAACAAGAACTCGCCGGGATACACGCGCCTCACGGAAGCCGCCGCGCTGGCCGTATTCTACGAGAAACATCTCAGCCTCGGCAAAGCCCTTCCCGCAGAGCTCAAGGCTTTAGGGAAATATGTCGCCGCCAAGTAAGCCTTCGCGCGTTTCCCGGCTTGCACGCTCGCCGCGAAAAATTTCCCGTAATGCTTGCCGCTAAGGCCCGGCGTTTGCAATGTCGGCACGGAAACGGAAAACTTCCGCACCAGCGATGCAACGACTGCCCCTGATCCTATCCGCCTGCCTGCTTCTCGTTTCCTGCCAGAAGGAAACCCAGGTCGACAAGGCGACCCGCGAAGGCATCCTTCTCATGGGGAATTCCGCCGATCCCAAGAGCCTCGACCTCCAGGTCGTTTCCGGCGTGATCGAAAGCAACATCATGCGCGCCCTCTTCGAGGGTTTGGTTCAGCTCCACCCGACCGAGGATCTTGGTGCACCGCCGGGTGCCGCCTTGGAAATCACCCCGGACGGGACCTCCACTGTCTGGACGGTGAAGTTGCGCCCGGAGGCGAAATGGTCGGATGGCAAACCCGTCACCGCCGAGGACTTCCGTTTCTCCTACGAGCGCATGCTCACCCCGTCCTTCGGCGCGAAATACGCGGAGATGCTCTATTTCATGGAAGGCGCGGAGGACTTCAACAAGGGCAAGTCCGCGGATTTCTCAACGGTTGGCATCAAGGTCACCGATCCCCACGGCTTCGTCCTCACCCTCCGCGGCCCGACACCTTATTTCCTGGAAGTCATCAAGCATTACACCTGGTATCCCGTGCCCAAACACCAGGTTCTCAAGTTCGGTAAAATCGACATGGTCGGAAATCCCTGGTCGCGCGCGGAGAATCTGGTCGGCAACGGCCCATACCGCATCAAGTCCTACCGCCGCAACGACCACATCGAGGTCGAGCGCAACCCGCAATACTGGGATGCCGGGAACTTTCCGCTCAACGGCATCCGTTTCCTGCCGGTCAGCAACACGTTCACCGAGTCGCGCATGTTCCGCGACGGCCAGCTCCATGTCACCAACACCGCCCCGCCCGAGGTCGTGGATCTCATGAAAAGGGTCGACCCCGGCTCGCTCCGGCAGGAGCCCTACCTGGGCACCATCCTTTATCGTTACAATACCAAGGTGAAACCGCTCGACGATGTCCGCGTCCGCCGCGCGCTGAGCCTCGCCATCGACCGCAAGGCGCTCTGCAAAAGCGTCTTCCGCGGCTTCGAACCCGCCTATGGCATGACCCCGCCGATGGGCGATTACCAGCCACCGCGCGGCGTCTCGCTGGATCCCGAGACGGCGAAAAAACTTCTCGCCGAGGCCGGCTTCCCCGGCGGCAAAGGCTTTCCCCGACTCAAGATCCTCATCGCCGCGAAGGAATCGAATGCCGCCCTGGCCACCGCCATCCAGGCGATGTGGCGCGAGCACCTCGGTGTCGAGGTCGAGATCCAGAGCAAGGAATGGACCGCTTACATGGTCGCCATGCAGGAAGAGGACTACGAGATCATGGGCGGCGGATGGATCGGCGACTACATCGACCCGCTCACCTTCCTTGAGATGTGGACGGCGGGCAACGGGAACAACCGCACCGGCTGGGAAAGCGAGCCCTTCGGAGCGAAGCTGAAGGAGTCCTTCCAGGTCACGGATCCCACCAAGCGCAACCGCCTCTTGCAGGAGGCTGAGGAAATCCTACTCGCCGACTCGCCCATGACGCCGATTTCCTGGTGGGGGAAAAACTACCTGCTGCATCCCTCCGTCAAGGGCTGGGAGCCGCTCCTGCTCGACAACCATCCCTTCACCCATATCCGGCTCGTTCCGCAGCCGCCGAAACGCTGATCGCCCGACCGCCATGCTGAAGCTTATTTTTTCCCGTTTCCTGCAGGGCCTGCTCACGCTCTTCGTGCTGGTCACCCTGACATTCTTTCTCGTCCACGCCATGCCGGGCAGCCCCTACACCGAGGAGAAAGCGCTCCCCGAGCACATCGTGGCCGAGAAGAAGAAAGCCATGGGTCTCGACAAGCCCTTACCCGTCCAATACGCGATCTATATTTCAAACTTGGTTCTCAAGCAGGATCTCGGCCCGATGATCAAGAAGGAGGGTGTGCAGGTCTCGGAGATCATCGCGGAATCATTCCCCGTTTCCCTCGCACTCGGCCTCGCCTCGATGGGTATCGCGCTGCTCGTCGGCATCCCCGCCGGGGTCATTGCGGCGGTCAGGAAAAACACGCCCGTTGACTTCTCGTGCCTAGCCTTCGCCATGGTCGGTATCTGCCTGCCCAGCTTCGTGATCGGCCCGCTGCTCGCCGTCGGTGCCGGGCTTTCTTTCCAGTCGCTCAACGTTGCCGGCTGGTCATCTCCCACCGACTGGATGCTGCCCGCCTTGACCCTCGGCATGATCAACGCTGCCTACCTCGCCCGGCTTTCCCGCGGCGGCATGCTCGACGTGCTCAACCAGGACTACATCCGCACCGCCAAGGCGAAAGGCGTGCCTGGCTCGCGAATCATCATCCGCCACGCGCTCAAAGGGGGGCTCATCCCCGCCGTCGCCTTCATCGGCCCCGCCTTCGCCGCGATGATCTCCGGCTCTTTCGTGATCGAGACGATCTTCCAGATCCCGGGCATGGGTCAGCATTTCGTCAACGCCGCCACCGACCGCGAGTTCTTCCTGATCCAGGGGCTCGTCCTCTTCTACGGTTTCCTCATCGTCGCCGCCAACCTCCTCGCCGACCTCGCACAGATCGCCCTCAACCCCAGGATGCGGTGATTCCGGCGCCGCGGTCGGCAATCGCTGCGGCGTCCGCATGGAGGTCATCATCTCTCCGGGTGCGGATGTGGGGTTTGAGAAAATTACCGGATTTCTTGCGCTAGGCTGATCCCTCGGATAGGCATGCATACATGCTGAAGAATGTTTACGTCGCCATAAGCTCATTGCTGCTGATCACGTTCTCGGGCGCAAAAGAGATCCCTTGCGATCTCGATCCACTCCTCACTGTTCCGGCGAATTGGGAAATGACGCCTGATGGCTTCGAGGAGAAATACACGCAGGACAAGAGCCGCTCCTTCGTCTGGCTCAACTCCGATCGCACACGTGCCAAGCTCAGCCGGAAGTTGTATGGCAATGTGGTGATCAGCCTCAGCGCCTTCGGCGGGAAAGTGCCTGTTCAGGAAGCGATCATCGATTTCATGGACGGGAAGCTGAACCTGGTTACGCTTTCCATCTATAACCGCGGCGACGCCGAGAATATCACGGAGAATGATTTCACCGAGCGCTTCACCATATCCGGAAAGGCCGTGGGCGAGGCGCTGGGCACGGCTCCGCGACGCAAGGATGCCAAGCCCGGAAGCGGATTGCTCACCGCCGGATACAGTTGGTATTCCGTCAAGACGGGTGTCGCACTCCTCGAACACAACGAAAATGCCATGAATGGCGGTGACCGGGAGTTCCTCCGTCTGCGCATGGCAAGGCCGGGTGCCAAGGGATCCCTGGCCACATCCCTGACCCATAGCCGCGGCGGCGCCGCCGTCCGTCAGGGAGACCTCCCCGATAACCTTACGAAATCCGAAAACGGGGATATCTTCATTTCAACCCTTCCCATGGTCGATCAGGGCGACAAGGGCTACTGTGTCGTCGCCACCGTTCAGCGCGTTTTCGAATACTACGGCATCGGCGCGGACATGCACCAGATTGCGCAGATTGCGGAAGCCGATCCCAAGCGGGGCACCAGCACGCTCACCATGGCAAAGGAACTCGATAAGATCGATTACCGCTTCAGGACACGGCTCGATACCATCGGCATGACGGATCGCGGCGGGAAATTGACATCGGTTAATGTAAAAAAAGGCGAGTATTATGTGGGAGATCCGGTCGATGAACGGAAATTCCTCAAGGAAATCCGCAGTCACATTGATAGCGGCCTGCCACTGCTCTGGTCCCTGGAGTTGGGCCGCTATCCGGAGAAACCCCAGCTCAATCCACAGGCATCGGGGGGGCATATGCGCCTGATCATCGGTTACAACGATGTGGAGAAAGAAATCATTTTCTCCGATTCATGGGGTGCGGGGCACGAGATGAAGCGGATCAAAATGTCACATGCCTACGAAGCGACGCGCGGTCTCTTCGTGCTCAAGCCGACCTCGCACTAAGGCCCTCACCGCTTCCTGCACCAACAACGGCCTCCGTGCGAAGACTTGCGGGGTTGCCGCCTACCTGTCAGAAACGGTGAGCGATGGATGTTGAAGGCGAGTGGAAAGGCCCCGGGGGCGGGGGGCGTGGCGGCGGCAGACGTGGCTGGCTCGCGAAGCTGCCGGCCTGGCTGCCGGGCGCGGGAAGGTTCGGGAGGATCGGAAAGCGCACCGAGGGACAGGTGGGCGCGCTGGTGGATGCCTTCGCGGCCTTCGCCACGCTCGACGACATACTCAGCGCGGCCGAGGCGGATCTGATCCTTGACATGTTGCGCAGCGCCTTTCCCGAGGTGGATCATGCATGGCTGACAAGGCGGTTGCGGCGCGCAGTCAAGAGCCCGAAGCCGATGCATGGGTTGGCAGCCGAATTGCGCGAGACACTCGGTGAGACGGGCAAGCTTGCCGTGGGCCTGCAGCTTTTCACGCTGGTGGATGCGGCCGGGCGCTCGGAACGGAGCCGCGCGAGCTTCGAAATTTTCATGCGCCGCCTGGGGCAGCCGGAGATGGGCACGGCGATCATGCGGGAAATGCGCGGCGAGGAGACCGATGTCCCGGACGGCGACCTGCCCTTCGAAAAACTCGTTTTTGGCGGCACAAGCGCCGATGTCACATTGCCGCCCGCGGCCGGTGCGCAGGAGTTCCGCGTATACCGCGCCGGGGATCTGATCCTGCTGCGCAACACCGGCGCGTTGCCGCTGTGGGTGCGCGGGAAGTCCCTCGCCACCGGCGCTTTCATGCGCGTCCGCGAGCGACAGGAACTGGTCATACCCGGTTGGCTGATGACCCACGACGACCTCCGTTTTTTCCTCGATGTGCGGAAAATGGACAGCACGCCCGCGCTTTATATCGAGGCGGGCAAGGAGGGGCTGGTCGCCGAGCGCACCCGCGTGCGAAGCAGCGAGCTGCGCGTTCGGTTCGGGTTAACGGCGGTCATCGAGGTGCTGGCCGATACGACCTTGTATTGCGGTAGCAAGGGTGCCCTGAAAAAAGGCGAGGCGGTCACCTGCCTCAACCACGAGCGCATCGGCGGGCCGTCCGGTTTCAGCCTTACCGTGAATGAGCTCCGGAAACGCGCCCTGCAATCGGGGCGGCGGTTCCGTCTCGCCGCCGAGAAGCAGGAATACCTCGTATCGAACGATGCGACGACGCTCGGGCGGGGCGATCTTCTGTTGAGCGCCAAGCTCGCGCCGAAGACCGTGTTGTTCATCCGCTACGACGGCGAAGGCTCCAGCGGTTTCTTGGAAATCCGCGAAGCGGGCGGCACCATTCTGGTGGACGGACTGCCGGTGCGCCAGCGGGCGACCCTGCGCGATGGATCGCTGATCCGGATTTCCGGCAGCCAGGCGGTGCGATGCCGCTTTTCCGAGGGTTTCCTCGATGAGGAGCGGACGCAGATCGAATCGCTGGAAGTGGATGGCCTGAGCCATGACTTCGGAAAGGATGCCAGGGCGCTCGACCAGATCAGCTTCGATGTGAGGCGCGGCGAGATGCTGTGCATCATCGGCCCGAGCGGCAGCGGGAAAAGCACGCTGCTGGGGGTGCTTTCCGGCCAGCGCAAGCCGTCGCGTGGCCGCGTGAACCTGAACGGCATCTCCCTCTACGAGCAGCGCAAACGCCTGGTGCCTTTTGTCGCGCACATGCCCCAGGAAGAGTCTCTCAACGCGCAGCTCACCGTCCGCGAGCATTTGCGCCACGGCCTGATGATACGCCGCCCCGGCCTCACGCCCGCCGAGCACGAAAGGCGTGTGGACAGCATGCTCGCGGAGCTGGGCTTGCAGAGCATCGCGCGGCGCAGGGTCGGCTCACCCGGCGACAAGACGATCTCCGGCGGCGAGCGCAGCCGGCTCAACCTCGGCGTCGACCTGGGTAGCCGCGCGGAGGTCTTCCTTTTCGACGAGCCCATCTCCGGCCTCTCATCGAAGGACTCCGAGCACGTCGCGGAAACCCTGCGGGCACTGGCGCGGGAGAAAATCGTGATCGCTTCCCTGCACCGCCCCGGTGCGGGTGTATTGCGGCTTTTCGACAAGGTGCTGCTGCTGGATAGCGGGGGAAAGGTGGCATATTTCGGCACTCCCGCCGCAATGGTCGGCTATTTCCGCGATGCCTGCGAAGAGCTGGAAATCCCCCATCCCTCGATGATCGCAAAGACCCCGCTCGGCGCTGATTTCGTTTTCGATGTCCTGGAAACCCCCCTCAGCGCAATCGGCGACGGCGGCAATACCGGCGCGGCGCGGCGTTTCCCGCCGACCTTCTGGCAGGAACGCTTCGAGAGCGAATCGCTTCTGAAATCGCTGGCGCGGGATGCGGCGCCGCCCACGCGGCTTGGCGAGGTGGTGGCTGGCGCGAGGCTGCCGATCCCGCCCACCCCGAGCCGTCCGTGGCGTGCGGTGCTTCTTGTTTTCCTGACCCATTTCCAGCGCTCCCTGATCTCGAAAGTCCGCAATCGCGGCACGATCTACAGCACCTTCCTGGAGGCTCCCATCCTCGCCGCGCTCATCGCCATCACGTTGCGCTCCTCGCCGCAGGGCAGCTACGAGTTCTCCTCCGCGCTGCACATCCCGGCTTACCTTTTCCTCAGCGTCACCGTGGCGATGTTCCTGGGCCTGACGAACTCCGCAACCGAGATCCTGCGCGACCGCGCGGTGCTGCGCCGCGAGCGCAACTGCCAGCCCGGTGGCATCTCCTATGTCGGCGCGAAGTTCCTCGCCCTCGGCATCGTCGGCGGGGTTCAGTGCCTCACCTACCTGCTCGTCGGCAACCATTTCCTGGAGATCAAGGGCGTGCTCCTCTACCACTGGATCTGGATGACGTTCACCGCGCTGACCGGGACCGGCATGGCCCTGGTGGTTTCCTCTTTCGTGAAAACGGAACGCGCCGCGCTCACTGCCGTGCCGCTGCTGCTCGTTCCGCAGATGCTCCTCGCCGGGGCGCTCGTGCCTTACAAGGAAATGAACCGCGGGCTCTTCGATGAGGCGAAACTCGAGCGCGAGCGCGGCGGCGTGCCGGTTCCCGCCCGCATCATGCCGCTGCGTTACGCCTTCGAGGGCATGCTCATCGCACAGGCCACGCGCAACCCCTTCGAGCTGGAGCGCATCCGCCTGCAGCGGCAAATCGAGCGCACCCGCGACACCGGCGGGGAGCTCGGGAAAGACAGCCTCGAGCGTTTCGAGATGGTCAAGGAAGGCCTCCGCCGCCTGCTCGCATCCGGCGCGGAAAACGAGCACGAAGCCCGCCTCCTCGTCGGGCGCATCCGCCGCATGGTGGATGAGGGCACGCCCATCGAGGTCGCCACCATGAAAGTCTGGCCCGACGCCAAGGACGCGAAACCGACCTACACCTTCTTCGTGAACGAACGCATCGACCTCCTCGTCCGCGAGGCGGAGACGTTCCGCAGCGACTACCGCAACGCGAAGCCGCGGCATGTTTTCCTGGCGCTGGAAAAGCCGGTTCCCTTCGCCGCCGAAGGACTGGAGACCATGAAGTTCTGCGGCTGGGTCCTGCTCCTGGTCATCCTCAGCTGCGGCGGCGTAACATCGTGGGTCATCGGCAGGCAGAACCGCAGCGTGACGTGAACCTCCTCACTCCCCGCCTCCGCCGAAGTGCAGCGAGCAGCATGTGCTTCGACGCCGTCGAGGGCTTGAGCCCGATCCGCCGCGCCAGCTCGTCCACCGAGAACAGCCCGCTCTCGGAAAGCGCCTCCAACAGACGCCAACGCGACGGCGAGCCCAGCACAAACGAAACCGAGTCCAGGGGAAACCCCCCTTTCCGATTTTCCGTCGTATCCATACCCCGCATTACACTCCCCCCCTCGACCCGTGCTTCCGCACCATCCGGCATCTCCCCGGTGTTTTCTAGTAATTCCACCATCAACCCTGTGAGCCACGATCGCCGCCGCTGGTAGGGGTGCACGCGCTCATCGTTACGCGTATTCCCATCCCGCTCGCGGTTTGCGGGTGGTGAGGGCGTTGGCCTCGGCGTCGCCGGGGAATTCCTCCTTGGCGGGATCCCATGTGAGTTTGCGGCGGAGCTTGTAGCCGATGTTGGCGAGGTGGCAGACGCTGGCGGTGCGGTGGCCGGTTTCCACGGAGCAGATCGGCTCCTCGCGGGTCTTGATGCAATCGAGCCAGTTGCGGAGGTGATCCTTTGGCCAGTTCGCATCGGGCGGCACCGTGGTGAGGATCTCCGCCGGATCGCATTCGAGGAGATTCCGATCCACGCGGAGGGTGCCTTTCGTGCCCTCAAAGGTGCAGCCGCTCGGGCCGCCGTGGAACATCTCCACGCCGTTCGCGTAGGTGAATTTCAAACCCGTATCGCCCGCCGCCGGAGGCTCGACGCTGACCGGGCCGCTGGCGTCCATGCCCATCGCCCACTGTGCGATGTCGAAATGGTGCGCGCCTATGTCCGCCAGCATGCCGCCGGCGTATTCCTCGTATCTGCGGAAGGCGGGGAAGTGGTTGTGGATGCCTTTCGGGCAGAGTTCCTCATGGTATCCGCGCTGCGGGGCGGGGCCGAGCCAGAGATCCCAGTTCAGGTTCGCCGGGGTTTCCTGCTCGGGCAGATCGCAGGGCATGGGCGAGGCTCCGACGCCGATGCGGATCGTCTTCAGGTCGCCGAGGCCGCCCGCGCGGATCAGCTCCGCCGCCTTGCGGAAATTGTGGCCGAACTCGCAGCGCTGCTGGCTGCCGGTTTGGAAAATGATCTTGTGATCCCGCACGCTGTTCACCAGCAGCCGCCCCTCGGCGATGTTCTGGGTGAGCGGCTTCTCGCAATAGATGTCGAGTTTCCTCTTCGCCGCCGCAAGCGCCGGGTGGACGTGCATGTGGTCGGGCGTCATGATCACCACCGCGTCGAGATCGTCGCGCTCCAGCAGTTCCCGGTAATCGACATAGGTCGCGCAGCCTTTGTAGGTGCCGGATTTCGTGTCCTCCGCGTAGCGTTTCTCGACCTCCTCCTTCGCCTTTGCGAGGCGGGTGCCTTCCACCTCGCACACTGCGACGATGCGCACGTCCGCCTGCTGCAGGGCATGGTTCATCACCCCGAAAGCCCGCTTGCCGTAGCCGATGAACGCGATGTTGAGCTGCGCGTTCGCAGGAGCGGCGCGGAGGAACGAGGGGCCGAAGGCGGCGGTGGCGGCGGTGGCGGTCAGGAAACGGCGGCGGGAAAGGATGATGGGTTTTTGCATGGCGGGAGGTGGTTACGTCGCGCACCGGATTTTCCTTTCCGGCAGTCGGGGACTTTGCTTTGACGCGGAGTATGGCGCGGCGTATGTGTCACGGACACCACTCCCCGCATGAAGCTTGCCATCCTTTCCTGCTCCCCGAAGTGTCACTCCACTCGCCGCCTTATCGAGGCCGGGCGGAAGCGCGGGCACAGGATCGAGGTGCTCAACACGCTGCGCCTCACCATCGCGCTCGATCAGGGCGATCCGGCGCTCTATTACCATGGGAAATCCCTGCGCACGCCGGATGCGGTGCTGCCGCGGATCGGCACATCGATCACACGCTACGGCACGGCGGTCGTGCGGCAGTTCGAGCAGATGGACATCTTCACGCCGAACACCGCAGCGGGCATCAGCAACTCGCGCGACAAGCTGCGCTCGCTCCAGATCCTTTCCCGCCACGATGTGGGCATTCCCACCACGGCTTACGTGGATGACAAGCGCGACCTCGAGGACGCCCTCCAGCGCGTCGGCGGAGCGCCGGTCATCATCAAGCTGCTCGAAGGCACGCAGGGCGTGGGCGTGATCCTCGCCGACAAGATCGAGATCGCGCGCGCCATCGTCGAGACGCTGCATTCCACGAAACAGCAGGTGCTGCTCCAGAAATTCGTGGCGGAAAGCAAAGGGAAGGATGTCCGCGCCTTCGTGATCGGGGACCGGGTGGTCGCCGCGATACGGCGGGTGGCGCAGGGGCAGGAATTCCGCTCCAACGTCCACCGCGGAGGAAAAGCCGAGGCGATCACGCTCGAACCCGCCTACGAGGAGGCCGCCGTCCGCGCCGCGCAGATCATGGGCCTGCGCATCTGCGGCGTGGACATGCTGGAGGGCAAGGATGGCCCGCAGATCATGGAGGTGAATTCCTCGCCCGGCCTTGAGGGCATCGAGGGAGCCACCGGCCTCGACATCGCCGGCGAGATCATCGACTACATCGCGGATCAGGTGAAATTCCCGGAAATCGACATCCGCCAGCGCCTCACCGTTTCCCGGGGCTATTCGGTGGCGGACATCCATATCCCGATCGGCAGCTCATATGTGGGCATGAGCATCGAGCAAACGGGCTTGCGCGAGCACGACGTGGTGGTGCTCACCCTCCGCCGCAAGGGCACGGTCATTTCCAACCCCAAGGGCTGCCGCGTCCTTGAGGCCGACGACACCTTGCTCTGTTACGGGAAATCCGAGCACATGAAAGGCCTCATCCCCGCGAAGAAAAAGAAACACAGGAGGGTGAAAAGGCTGCCCGCCAAGCCGGAGGGCGGCGAGCCGTGAGGATGATCATCGGCTGGCGCGAGTGGGTCGAGTTCCCCGAATGGGGACTACGCCTCAAGGCCAAGGCCGACACCGGCGCGCGCAGCAGCGCCATCGACTGCGCGGAGATCACCGAACTGCCCGGTGACCGCGTGCGTTTCACCGTCCGCCTCGACCGGAAGGACAGGAAGCTCATCACGCTGGAGGCGGACATCATCGCCAGGAAAAGAGTCCGCTCATCCACCGGCCGCCCGACGAGCCGCCTCTTCGTCGAGACGCAGCTCCGCCTGGCCGGGGTGGAGAAACGCATCGTGGTCTCGCTCGTTTCCCGCAAGCGCATGATCCACCGCCTGCTCCTCGGGCGCGAGGCGCTGGCCCACGATTTCGTGGTCGATCCCGCCGTCGATCACTGGGCCACTCCGAAGAAACCGGCAAAAATCAAGCCGATGGGCGGGAAGTGACGTGCGGACAACGCGCCAGCGATCACCCCTCCGGAAGAATCCGAAGATTCAGTTGCACCGATCTCATTTGCGATCCCGTTCCTTTCTCAGGCGTTCGATCATATCGTCCGGCAGAGGATCGCCGGTGACGAGCGAGAGTTCCCGGCGGATTTGTTCGTTCGAATTCTCAAGGGCTTTATGTGCCCGAGCGACCGCTCTGTATCTTGCTTCCCAATCATCGCTGCGGCTGCCTAGCGCGCGAGCCACGTCGCGCAGATCGGAGGTCACGGATTTGGCGCGGTCAAGCAGCTCGGAGCTGTCACGATCCGCGAAGCGGTCAAGGAGATCCAGTTTGGCGCGGGATACATCGTGGAGGTTCTCCAGGGCCTCGGAATTCGCGTTGAAAATGCCCTCATTTTCGAAACTTGTAGCTGCCTTGATCGGTGCGATGGCGTGCCAGACCATGGCGGCGAAGATGTTTTCGGGCAGGGTGCGGGGTGGGCGATCCGCGGATCCCTGCAGGGCGAGAATCTTTGCGGAAAAGTGCTGGGGCATTTCCGTATGGATATCGAGCAGCCGTTGGCGGATGAAGCGGTTTGCGAGGTAGGGGCCGAGCGTGGAGGCCGGAGCCTTGTCCTTGATTTCCTGGAACTTCGCGGAAACGGCGGCCTGTTTCTCATCGGGCTTCTTCGCGCAGAGCTTTGCCATCTCTTCCGGGCCGGATGCGGTGAGGACTTCGTATTTCAGGAAAAAATCCGGTTCCTCCAAGGTCAGCAGCGCGGCGAAGAATTCAGCGGAGTCGGCGGGAATTACAAGCCGTCCGCCGTCGCCTTTCCGCAGTGCGTCGACAAAGTACCAGAGGTAACGGGGCGAGGTCAGCTTGCCCCTGGTGTTGATGACCCCGAACACGGTGGCGTCCGGCTCGACGCCGGTGAGGGCGGCGTAGGCGAGAACGAAGGCAGGCCCGGTGAGGCTGGTCGTATTTTTGCCGAACGGATAGAGATCCCCGTCACCCGCTTGGAAGCTGATCCTGCCGTTATCCGGGAGCGCAACCCCGGAGTTCTGGAGGGCATCCATGATCGGGGAAACGATGAACTCTTTCACATCCGCCTTGTTTATCTCCCAGCTCGGCACATTGAGCTGCAGGTTTCCGCTGGCTTCCCATTCCTCGAGCTTGGGCTGCGCCTCCATTCTCACGGTGGTGTTTCCGAACGCGTAACCGGTCTCTTTATCGAAGGCGAAGAGCACCGTCTTCACCGTCGCTTTCGTAAGCGAGATGCCCGCCATTTTCAGCTCCGGCTTGATCGGTTCCAGCTTGCTTCCCGCTTCGTCCGGTTTTTCCAAACTGACGGTGTTCTTTTCGTCGAAGCTTGGCAGGGAAGCGACCCAGCCGTCCCATTTCCCGCGCTCCGGGGATTTCAGCAAATCGACGGCGGCGGGATGATCAGGATCGAGCGCCGCGACGGTATCACCGAGGAGGTCGGCGAGGAGATTGCCATCCTTGCCCGCCTCCGGAGTGGAGAGCCAGCCGTTGAGTTGCCAGGCTTCTGTCTTCGCGCGGGTGAGTCTTTCCGGATCCGGACTGTGGAGGTTCCCGCCACCGGTGATGGATGAAAGGATATCGCGCGCGGATGAGTTGGCGGGATCGAGGGCCAGGGCTAGCGCGAGTGCCTGCGCGGCGGTGCGGCGGAGGGGTGCTTCTTTCAGGGAGGCGCTCTGGGAGAGCAGGGTCATTGTCTGCGAGAGGGAGAGCATGGCATCCGTATCGATCGGAAGCTTGTCCCTGCGGAAAGGCGGCATCACATCGGCCGGCGGGACAAACGGGGGCGCGGCGCCGGATGTCACCGCAGGGAGGGTGAAAATCGCGGCGGCGAAAAATGATCGGATGGCATTTGTCATGGCTTAGCGGCGGATACTCGCATTTTTACGCTCGTGGACAAGAGAACATTGCGGCCCGGCATGCCTTTCTGCGAGGTTGTCCGCATGGAGGACGTGATCAACGAGATGGCGACGCGCGAGGAAGTGATGTTTTTCGATACGGATTGCGGCGGCGTGGTGCACAACCTCGCCTATTTGCGGATGATCGAAACTTGCCGGACGAGGCTCGCGGCGTCGCTGGGCATGGATCTGCGCGGGATGTCGGAAACGGGAATTTACCCGGTGCTGACGCGGACTGAGGTGGATTACAAGAAGCCTGCGAAGCTCGGGGATTGGATCGAGATCCGGGGCAAGCTCGGGGAGGTGGGCGCGGCGAGATTTTGGTGCGAGTTCGAGATGCGCCGCGAGGAGGACGGGGCGCTGCTGGTCACGGCGCGGCAGGCGCTGGCGCTGGTGAAAATGCCGGAAGGCAAGCCGCTGCGCCTGCCCCGCGGCTTCGGCAAGCGCGATGCGGCGGGCTAATCGGTCATCGCCTCGCGGAAGCGCGTCACATTTCCCTCCACGGCACGGACTTCCTCTTCCAAGGCATTGACCGCCCGGGCATTTCCGCCCTTTGCGATTTGCTCGAGTTGGTTCTGCAATTCCAGCACGTAAACGCTGGCGAGGGAAGCGATCTCGCCCTCAAGCCCGCTTTGGATCGCCGCCTGTTTTTCCACATGACTGGCGTGGATATCCTCCGCGCCGTCAACAGCCCGGAAGCCGGCGGGAAGCGTTTCCGGGAGCTTGTCACCGTTGTCCTCCCAGATCCGCAGGTTTTCGGAAAGTATTTCGCTGATGCGCTCGCGTTCCCCCGGGGCAAGCCCTTCGGCGGCGGATTCCATCGCCTTCCTGTAATCGCTTAGGTTGGCCTTCATGTCGCGGCGATGGCTTTCCAGAGCTGGCCCTACTCGCTGGCGTATCGATGAGCGGGCGCGACGCAGGAGATCGGCAGGATCCAGCTCGGCCTCTTCCTTGGCGGTTGGCGCCGGGCTTTGGGGCGGCGTCGTTTTTTCGGTTACTGGGGGCGCCTGCGGCGGGGAGTCGGGCGCGGCTGTTTTTCCCTTCATCACGAAATAGGTGACGGCCACGCCAATCAGCGCGATGACAAGGAAAACGACCAAGCCGGATCCCGAGGATTCCTTCGCAAGGGGCTTCGGCTTGTTATAGGAGCCCTGCGGTCGCAGCGAAGTGGCTGCGGAGGGATTTGGTGGCGCGGCAGTTCGCCGCGGGAGCGCGGAACGGACGGGTCTGGACAGGGCGTTGTGGCCGGACGGGCTGGCCGCTGTTTGCGCGGGTCTGGAAACCGCAGGGCTCCCTACATTCGGCGTGACCTTGACGGCAGGCGAGCCGGTCCGGAGTGTGCGGTTCGGCATCGCCGCGATGTTACCAAGTTCCCGGGCGAGTTCGGCAGCTGAGGCGAAACGCCGGTTCGGATCCGGATGTGTGGCGCGCTGGATCACCGCATCGAGGCGATGGCTGCAGCCACAAATTTGCGAGGCCGGGCGAGGATCCGCGTCGGGCAGGTGGCCTGTGAGAAGCTCGTGGAGCATCACACCGACGGAGAAGATGTCAGCGCGCTGGTCGATCGTGAACGGAGGACGCAGAACTTCCGGTGCGGTGTATCCGGGTGTGCCGAAGATCTGCTCGCCTTCTTCGATCTGACGCCCCAGCGCCCGTGCCAGGCCGAAATCGCCGATTTTTGGGTTCATCTGGCTGTCGAGCAGGATGTTGGAAGGTTTGATATCCCGGTGCAGGATTCCGTATTCATGAGCGTGCGCTAGGCCATGGCAGACATTGATGACCATATTGACCGCGTCCGCATGTTCGAAGGAACAGCCATGTGCGGCGTGGTGAAGGGATTGCCCCGCCACGAACTCCATCACGATGTAAAGCAGCCCCTCCACCTCGCCGAAATCGTAAACGCCGATCAGGTTCGGATGGTTCAATTTCGCCATCGCCTTCGCTTCGGATTCGAAACCGGAGCGGAACTCTGCGTCCGTTGAGAACTCGCGCGGCAGGATCTTGATTGCCACCGGACGCTCCAGCGACGACTGCACTGCGTGGTAAACCGCACCCATGCCACCGCATGCGATAAGGCCAATGACCTCATAGCTGGGGAAAAGCCTCGCGACCTCCTCCAACTCGGGAGCTACAAACAGGGCGCTGTGTTTCGGTTCGCTCATTGGACTGGGATGTTTTCACGCCACGCTCATTGTTTAGTCAGGCGCACGGACTCGTGGCAAGCCCGGGTAGTGGTTTTCGAATGGCTTTTAGGTAGGCGAAGGCGGGTCATAAAGCCCGCACGGTTTTTCTATCGGACGATACCAAGCCTCGGGAACAATCATCCGCTCAAACAGCGCGCGTGTTCCATGTCAAGGAATGCAACCGGGTGGCGGGGTAAGCGATCCATGGGAAAACATGGAATCATCTGAAGCATAAATCCCGCAAAAATGATTTTCCTTGGCCTTGGCGGTGATTGCCGTGAAATGATACCAAACACCATGCAAGAGGAATTCATGCGGCGCGCGATCCAGCTCGCCAGAAACGGCATGCGTGCCGGGGATGGCGGCCCCTTCGGCGCGGTGATCGTGCGCGACGGGGAAATCATCGGTGAAGGCTGGAACCGCGTCCTCGCCACCCACGATCCCACCGCCCACGGCGAGATCGTCGCCATACGCGATGCCTGTGCGAAAACCGGCAGCCACTCGCTGGAAGGCTGCGTGATCCATACCACCGGCCAACCCTGCCCGATGTGTCTCGGCGCAATCCATTGGGCGCGCATTTCCGCGATATGCTACGGCTTCGATATCGCCGATGCCGCCCGCCTCGGCTTCGATGACCGCGAGTTTTTCCGGCAGTTCACCTTGCCCGCCTCCCGTCGCTCGATCCCTGAAAAACAACTCGTCCGCGAAGAGGCGATCGCGCTGGCAGAGGAGTACAAGGCGATGCCGGGCAGGAAAATTTACTGACGCCCGTTCATCCCGCCCGCAACAGCTGGCTTGACGTTGCAGGAAACAGGGTGGGATCATCCGGCGCATGGCATGGCGCGTGGACGAAGCGGTGGAACACGGGTTGATCGACAACACCGTCGAGGGTCTCACCACCGGCAAGATCTGGCTCGCGGGTCGCGATGAGCCGCTCATCCTTTCCCTCAACGGCGATTGTTGGCGGGATCTCGCGGGATCCGTGTTGGAGTTTGAAAATCCCAACCCGCGCGTCTGCCCCGAGGCCTCCGAACTCGATACCGAGCAGACAGGCATCATCGGCGATATCACCGCGTCGCGGAAAGCACGCGTGCCGGAAATTTCCGAGGAGGAGATGGACGAGTGCGAACGGCGCGGCCAGGAAATCCCTTTCCAATGGAGCAACGTCCTCTACATCGAGTGGTTCAGCGAAATCAACGGGCGGGTCCTCATCGAAGCGGCCGACTACCATCTGAAAGTTTCCGCCAGCGAGTGGCGGATGGACGATGATCAGGAAGAAGCGCAGAAACTCGCGAACCTCAGCGCGATGCGTGATTTCCTCGCCCAGGTGATACGCCGCGCCGAGCCGGACGAAGCCGCGGAAAGCGCCCCCGCCCAAGGCGAGCTCGATGAGTTCGAGTGGGAGGAGCGCCTCAAGGAGTCCGACCGCCTCAGCGACGCCTATCAGGAGGTGCTCGAGAAATACATCGACGACCACGACAGCGAGCGGAAAGAGGCCTTCGTGATGGGCTGGGATGGTCTTCTCGGAGCCATGGCGGAGCGCGAGGAAAGCGGCGAGGACGAGGACTTCGATGATGAAGGGGATTTCCGCGAGGAATGGCGCGGCTCAGGCGATGAGGACGACGACGAGGATGAGGACGATGAGGATTGGCTCGCCGAAAGCCATCCTCTGCAGGCGAGGGCTCGCGAGGTCGCGATGCGTTGCTTCGATTTGGTAAGCCGCGGTGATGACAAGGACAGCCCGGCGCAGCGGCTCGTATCCAATCTCATGCAGGTCAGCGCCAAGCTGGCGGGCGTGCTCCATGGGCATGGCAGCGGTTACGAGCCGGAGGCCGGGTTTGTCCTCGCCGTCCTGAAACGCTGCCTGAACTGGATCAACGACGCTGTCGGCGCCTGCGGCGAACTGATAGCCGCCGCCGACGATCCCGACGCTTGCGCATCCCTCGAAAACCTCCGCGGCGAGATTTTCGCGATCCGGGACGGAATCATCGAACTGCGCCGCGAACTCAAGAAAAGTTGACAAATCCGGACGCCGGTACATCCATTTCCGCACATGAAAAGCATTTTGAAAACGGCACTTTTTGGCGCAATCGCCCTCGCAGCCCTGTCATCCTGCAACACCACCATCGGCCTGGGGCGCGACATGCGCGTCCTCGGCACCGAGATGGAGAAGAAGGCGGAGCAGCAGACCGGTGATTCCGGCTCGGAATACCAGTCCGGCGGCGCTCCTGTATACTAGTTCCCTAGTAATCCCGCCAGAAAGCGAACGCGCAAACCACCGTGGCCGCGCCATAGGCCAGCCCGCAAAGGCATGCGGTGCGCCAGCGTCCCGGCGTAGCAGTTACCCATGTAACTGCGTCCCGGAAAAGGTAGGGCATCCCCACCCAGAAAAGCGACGCAGTCAGAAGTGCGTAGGCGAAGACCGGGACAAGCAGGCGGCTGTCCGGGTCTTTCAGGAAAGCGGCATCCAGCAGCGGAGCGGCCACCATCAGCCCGAGCAGGCCCAGTGCACGCACCGCGAGGAAATCCCGCACGCTCATGGATACCAGAACCAGCGAAGCCGGAACCAGCAGCCTCAGGATGGGCTTGATGTTGTTGAACTCGCCGAGATCCATCCGCAGCGCGCTCAGCTTGCCCATGCCCTCCGGCGCGACCAGCAGCCAAAACCATGCGAGGCCGATCCCGAGTATGATCTGCCCTGAGAGGACGTGGCGCGGAAATTTTTTCAGCCAACCCTGAACCAGCGCGGGCTTCGCGAGCATCAGCACGTGCGAGCCGATCAGCCATATACCCAGCAGCAGCCCCGCCGTAAACAGCGGGATCATTTCATAAGGGTGGCGGGCGTCCATGTGGCGAAGGGATTAGGCCGGGCGCGCCGGACATTCAAGCGGGAACTGCCGCTGCGGTGGCGGCTCTTTTTTATCCTGCTGTCATACGCGCAAATCATTGGATGACCGACAGCGTCTTCAGCACTTAGGGTTAGGCCTTTTACCGAAAGCTATTGCCGAAAAGGCCGCGCTCGCAGCCCGGAACGGTGAAATCCCTTCCGCACAGCGGAACCATTCCCGAAACCCAATCCATCTCCGTTTCGGGAAGGACTTTTCGAAAACGGCCCGGATCCGCAGGCCGGGTTTGTGGTTCGCTAGCGGCGAGGTTCGGGAGCGGTTTCGAAAAAGTGACGACGGATGGCGAATGAAACACTGGGGGGCAGCAAGATCACATCATCCCTTTCCGTTCATCCGGGTCGGGCTGCATTGGTGAGTAAAAATTGCGGATCTTTGCGCAATTTCCTGAGTGCAGGCCGCCTGAAGTGTGTTACGATTCGCCGTCTTCTAGATCTAACCAAACAAACACTATGAACAACCGCCGCAATTTCCTGCGCCAACTCGCCGTTTCCGCCGCCATTCCAGCCGCCGTATGCTCCCGGGCATTCGGCCAGGCACCGCCGCCGGCCAAGCTTGTAGAGACCGATCCTGTCGCCATCGCGCTCGGCTACAAAGAGGACACCACCAAGGTGGACGCGGTGAAATATCCCATGCACAAGCCGGAGCAAAGATGCGATAACTGCGCTCTCTACACCGGAAAAGCCGGCGAAGCGTCCGGCCCATGCGGTGCCTTCGGAGGCAAGCTTGTGACCGCCGCCGGATGGTGCCAGGTCTGGGCGAAAAAGCCCGAGCCCGCCAAGCCGTAGTCGAGATCACGGCCGCTCCCGTCTCCAGCCCTTCTCCGTCCTGCGCGGATGAAGGGCTCCGCCGCTGATCGCAGATCCAGCGCCCACGCGGACTCATGGCCGCATTTCCAGCCTTCCCGCCTACACCCGTGAAAAACGCCAGGATCGTCCTTATCGTCGCCGCCGTCCTGCTCGTGCCTCTCGGCATGTGGTGGTTCTCGCCGGAACAGGCCGTCATGCGCCGTACGAAGCACCTGATGGAAGTCCTCACGCTCAGCGAAGGCTCGGGCGTGCCGCTGCGGCAGGCGAAGGTTTACTCCATGAACGCGTTGCTCGCCCCGGAGGTTGAGCTCGTCGTCCCGGATGTCCCGGAAGCGAACGGCAGTTTCGACAAGGAAGAGATGGAGGCCGCCTTCTCATGGATCTGCCGGAACGCGAAGCGATCGCGCTTTGACATCACCGCCTTCCGCGGCGTGGACGTGGTCGGCGACACGGCGACAGTCCGTTTCCTGGCAGAAGGTTACATCGAACTTTCCACGGGCCGCCCCGCCGACGGTAGCTTCGAGGTCACCATCGTATGGAAAAAAGGCGGGGACGGCTGGCGCTACGACAAGATCGTCTGGAAAAAGCAGTGATCATTCGGCGGGGAAAGCCGTCGGAAAATCCGGCGGGATCCGCAGCGCGGGTCGAGCAGGCCGCCCCGGCATGGGAAGCGGTTGCCTGTTGGAAATAAGCCGCTCGCGGGATTTTCCCTTTGTTTCCCGTCTTTCGGATTTAACATGGCCGCCATGTCCGAAGCACTTTCCCACTCCGTCAGCCTCCATCCGTATTTCAAGATCCGCGAGGGCAACCTCGAGGCCTTCATTGCGCTGATGCCCGCCTTCACGGAAAAAACCGCCACCGAGACCGCCTGCCTGTATTATGATTTCACCCGCAACGGTGACACGGCGTCCTGCCGAGAGGCATATGTTGGCGCGGAAGGCGTACTTGCCCACCTGGCCAACGTCGGCGAACTGCTCGGCAAATTCCTCGAACTCGCCGATCTCGCCCGCCTCGAAGTCCACGGACCCGCCGCCGAGATCGAGAAACTCCGCGCCCCACTCGCCGATCTCAACCCGGATTTCTTCATCCGCGAGACCGGCCTCGTGAACCCGCTGGGGTGAGCCCCGGATATCGAATCCACCGATATGGATCCGTAAGGCCCCGATTCGTCCCGTCCGGTAGCGCTCAATCTTCCTGTTTTTCGCTCACGCAGCGGATGCGGTGCATCGATTTCCCCGCCGCCTCCCACTGGATCTGGAAATCCGTCTTCGGGTAGAAAAACGAATCCTCCTCCCACGGCTCGATCACGAATCGCCCGCTCTCCCGGATTTTTCCACAGGCCTCCTCGAAGTATTCCTCATGATCCGTCATGAAGAGGAATTCACCGCCGGGTTCCAGTGCGGCTTTCACCGCCTCCAGGAAAGGGATCTGCACGAGGCGGCGGCGGCGGTGCTTGAACTTCGGCCACGGATCCGGGCACAACAGGTGGATGCGGGAAACCGACTCCGCAGGCAGCAGCCATTCCACCACATATTTCGAATCCAGCCGCATGATGCGCGCGTTGGCCGTGCCCGCCCGCCGGATCTTCTTCGCCACCTTCTTGCAGCGCCCCAGCAACCTCTCCACCCCGATGAAATCCCGCTCCGGGTGATGCCCCGCCAGCTCCACGAGAAACGACCCGTCACCGCATCCCAGATCGATCTCCAGCGGCCGCTCCCCGTTCCGGATCTCCGCCATCTCCAGCCGCCTGAAATAATGCGGAGGGACGAACTCGGCTTGGGAAATCGGCGGGCGCGGCAAGGTGTTCATGGCGGGATGCGCGCGAGGATGGACGCCGTAGCGCGGCAGGTCGCGAAAAAATTTCCCGTTTCGGCCATCGGCCCGGCCATTCTACGCGGTCTGGGGAAATCGCGCTTCCTGGTTGGGTGGATTTTGTGAGAGGTTGTTGAACATTCACCCGGCCGCAGCCTCTGCGCACTTGAGTCCATCCAGCGCGGCGGAGACGATGCCGCCCGCGTAGCCCGCGCCCTCGCCGCAGGGGAAAAGGCCGGCGATTTCCGGGTGCTGGAGGCTTTCCGCGTCGCGGGGGATGCGGAGGGGCGAGGAGGTGCGGGTCTCGAAGCCGAGCAGCAAGGCCTCGCGCGAGGCGTAACCGCGGATCTGGCGGTCGAAGAGACGCAGGCCTTCGCGGATGCGGGAGGTCACGGCTTTCGGCAGCAGTTCATGCAAAGGAGCGGCGTGGAGGCCGGGAAAGTACGATGTTTCCGGTAGATCGGCGGAAATTTTCCCGGAAAGATAGTCGGCGGCGCGCTGCGCGGGGGCGATCTGGCCAAGGGATTTGTTGCCGCCCGCGCTTTTTGCGGTGCGCTCGATTTTTTCCTGGAACGCGATGCCCGCCATGATGCCGTGCTCCGGGATCCCATGCGCGATGTCCTCGGGCTCGATGGTTGTCACCAGGCCCGAATTCGCAAAGGGGGAATCGCGGCGGGAGAGCGACATGCCGTTGACAACCACCTGCTCGTCTGCCGTCGCGGCCGGGACGATCCAGCCGCCGGGGCACATGCAGAAGGAATGCACGCCGCGGTCGGCGATCTTGGTCGCGAGCCGGTAGCGGGCGGCGGGCAAAAGGTCGGGGCGCGGCTGGCCTTCCGGGATGTGGTATTGGCAGTTGTCGATGAACGGCTGGGTGTGCTCGATGCGGAAACCGATCGCGAAGGGCTTGTGCTCCATCAGGATGTTTTTTTCCGCGAGCAGTGCGTATATATCCCGCGCGGAGTGGCCGGTGGCGAGAATGGTGGCGTCGGCGAGAAATTCCCTGCCGTCCGTGGTCGTGACCCCGCGGATTTTCCCTCCGGAAATCAGCAGGTCGTTCACCTTGGCGTGGAAATGGACTTCGCCGCCGTGGGCGAGGATCGACGCGCGGATCGCCTTGACCACGTTCGGCAAAAGGTTCGATCCGATATGCGGGTGAGCGTCGGTCAGAATTTTTTCCGGGGCGCCGTGAGCGCAGAGGACACGGTAAACCTCCGCCACCGGCCCGCGTTTCGTGGCGCGGGTGTAAAGCTTCCCATCGGAAAAAGTGCCCGCGCCGCCCTCGCCGAAGCAGTAGTTCGAGTCCTCGATCACGCGACCCTCGCGGAGGATGGGGGCGAGATCGAAGCGCCGCGCCGAGGCGTCCTTGCCGCGCTCCAGGATGATCGGTTTCGCGCCCAGCTCCAGGCAACGCAGCGCCGCGAACAGCCCCGCCGGCCCCGCACCGATGATCAGCACCCGCTTCGCATCATTCGCAAGCGCCGGAGCCGACCACACGGGTGCGGGCTCCTCGGCCAACTCCTCATCCACCGCCACCTCGAGCCGGAGCTGCACCTTCACCTGTCTCTGCCGGGCATCAATGGAATGTTTCCGCAATCGCAAACCCCGCACCCGATCCGGCGAAACCCCGAGCGTCCGCGCCGCTGCACCACGCTGGGCTTCCAAGTCTTCGGAAACCTCCAGCGGCAGGACGATATCGATGGTGTGGAGCATCTGCCGGAATCAAATCGCCCGTTTCTCGCCGCGGTCATTTACCGATACGAAGGTGACGTTCGTTTGGAAAACGGGGACTTCGGGCGCGTTCTTCGCATCGGAGACGCGGACTTGGTAGGTCACGGAGGTGTTTCCCTTTTTCGTCCGCTCACAGGCGATGCGGAGGATCGTGCCGTCGCCCACGCCGTGGCGGAACTCGACCTTGTCCATGGCGATGGTGACGAACTGGCAGTGCGGGAACTCCGCCGACGCGGCGATCCACGCGGCCTCATCGACCCATGAGAGCAACCGGCCGCCGAAGAGCGAACCGTAGTGGTTCAGGTCTCCGGGAAGGACGAGGCGGTGCGTTTCCAAAATTCAAAATTCAAAATTCAACCTTCAAGAAGAGGCTCACCACTTCTTGCGGCGGCGTTCCTTTAGGATGGAGGCATCAAGGGAAAATTGGCCGGCTCCGGTGAGGAGGATGGCGATGGCGGGGATGAGGTAGAGGACGGGACCCTCTTTCGGACCGATTCCGGCAGGAATGAACCATGGGGCGCTGCCAAGGATTCCGAAGGCCGCAACGACCATGGTGAAGGCGAAAATGAATGCGGCGGGGCGGGTGGCGAGACCGAGGATGATCAAGATCGAGCATACGACCTCCGCGCCGATCGTTGCCATCAGGCTCACCGGTGGCGACATGTATTTCAGCGGGAAAAAGTCCGGCACGGGGAAGCCGTCTTTCATTTTCGCAAAGCCCTGGATCTTGCCGAGCCCGTGGCCGAAAAACATCATCAGGCCTGTGCAAACGCGGAGGAAAAGGATGCCGAGGGAGGCGGTGGAATCGCGGGTGCCGCAATCGAAGAGGAATGATTTCATGGGCGGGATTATTTCGGGGAAATGCTAATGCGCTTGAGGCGGTCATCGCCCGGCGGTGAGGCGGCGGTGACTCCGCTGTCCTCGGCGATCACGTTGTAGGCGAGGCGGCGGTAGTAGGCGTTGAGCGGGCGCATGCGGTAGGTCTTCCGCTGGGTTTTCACCAGCCCGATGAGTTCGCGCACCTCCTTGTGGAGCTCATCTTCCTGCATGGAGCGGAAATGCTCGCAATCCACCTTCACCCGCACCGCGTCCGGCATCTGGCGACGGAGGATGCGGTTCACAAGGTATTGGAAATCGTCGAGGCGGTCACCGTTGTCGCCGATGATCGTTTCCTTTTCGGAGGAAAAGATCTGGAGTGTGGGCCCGTCCTCGGTGTCCTGGATCTGGATTTCGGCGGCGAGCCCGAGGTGCCCGAGCATGGCGTCGAGGATTTTTGCGGCGAGTTCGGCAGCGGTCATATGCGCCGACTTTAGCCAAAAGCGCCGGAGGGTCAACTTTCCCGCGTTTTATGTTGAAGCGCGCCCGCCGCGCCGGAAAATCCCGCCATGAGCAAGCCATCCCTATGGGAATTCCTCTCCTTCACGCCTTTCGACATCATGAAAGTCCTGCTGACGGCGGTCATCATCCTGTTCGTCAACAAGATCCAGCTTTTCAGCGACAAGCTTTCCGCGCTCCTGATCGCACTGCCGCTCACCTCGTTGCTGGCGATGATCTGGATGTGGCACGGCGGCCAGCCTTCCGCGAAGATCGCCGGCCACGCGGAGGGCACTTTCTGGTTTGTGTTACCGACCTTGCCCATGTTCCTGATCCTGCCGTGGATGCTGCGCCATGGCTGGGCGTTCTGGCCCGCCCTCGCCGCGAACTGTGCGCTCACCACGGGCTTTTTCTGGATCACGGTCGTCGTCCTGCGGAAATTCGGCATCGACCTGATGCCGTAATGACAAAAATGCCCGAAACAGCCGAGATTGGACTTGCAATGACCGTGAATCTCTGGTTTCACACCCAGCCCGCCACCGTCCACCACCCTTTGTTTTGAGCGAAAAAGCCCAGCCAACCGTCCCCGAGAACATCGTCTCTTTCGGTCAGGCAGAGCCCACTTCGCAACTTCCCGGCTCCACCATGAAAAGCGATCTTGTCGAACAGGCTGCAGAAATTGTCACCGACCCACTGGTTCTCATCAACCTCGTCTCCCAACGCGTCCGCCAGCTCAACAGCGGGCGCTCGCCGCTGATCCCGACGCGCCCGAGCATGGGTGCGGCGGATATCGCGCTGACCGAGATCATCGAGGGCAAGATCCGGCTGATCGACAAACCGATGTCGATCTGATCCGGAGCACCCGGTTCATTCCCCGCAGGCCATGAGCGCCGAGATCGCAACGAACCGCAAGGCCGGCCGGGATTTCCACATCCTCGACAAATACGAGGCGGGTCTTGAGCTGAAAGGCACCGAGGTCAAGTCGATCCGCGCCGGCAAGATCAACGTTTCCGACGCCTTCGCGCGCGTGGAAGGCCATCAGGTTTTTCTCTACGGCTGCGACATCCAGCCTTGGCAAACGGCCGGCGAGTGGTTCAACCACACCGCCAAGCGCCCCCGCCGCCTGCTTCTCCACAAGCGCGAGATCCTCAAGCTCGCCGCCGAAACCGCCATCAAAGGCTGTTCTCTCCCGCTGCTGCGGATGTATTGGAAAGATCGCCGCGTGAAGGTCGAGATCGGCGTCGGCAAGGGCAAGACCCACTCCGACCAGCGCCAGGACCTGAAGGAAAAGGTCGAGCTGCGCGAGGCACAGCGTGAAATGTCTCGCTTCAACCAGCGGTAGGAATCTCGGGTGTTGATTCCGCCATCGCGGCAGCCCATGATCGCCACCACGCCCGAACCGATTTTCCCCATGCCTGATTCCATTCCCGCGGCTCCCAACAAGGTCACCCGCCATCTCATCGAACAGCTCCAGAGCCATCCGAAACGGGTCGTTTTTACCGAGGGCGAGGATATCCGCGTGATCCAAGCGGCGGCGCGGATGGTCGCGCTGGAGGCCGTCGCGCCCATCCTGCTGGGCAATGTCGCGCGCATTCGTACGCTCGCTGCGGAGCATGGCGTCCCGCTCAATTTCGTGCGCGTCATTGATCCGAAAACCTCATCGGATCTGCCCCTTTTCGTGAAACGTGCCGAAAACATGGCGCGATACCGGGCGAGCGGCCAGGTCGATACGGCGCAAACCATCGCCCGCCCGCATTATTTCGGCGCAATGATGGTGCAATACGGCCACGCCGACGCCATCGTCGGCGGCAACCAGGCGATCCCCGCCTCTTATTTCCGCGCCCTGCTCCACAACATCAAGCCGCAGGCTGGCATCGACCGCATCTTCGGCGTGACGGTGCTGATGGCTCCGCATTTCCCGCTGCTCGGGGATGATCGGGTGATTTTCCTTACGGACACGGGCCTGAACCCGGATCCCGATGTGAGTCTGCTGTCCACCATCGCGATCGAGACGGGGAAACTCGCTCACCATTTCCTCGGGCGGACGCCGGTCGTCGCGCTGCTGAGCCACTCCACGAAAGGTTCCTCGACAACGCCGGAGGCGCGCAAGGTCTCCGCCGCCGCCGCGCTGGCGCAAGACCGCATCGCTAGGGAATTCCTCGACATCCGCCTCGACGGCGAGCTGCAGGCGGATGTGGCGGTTGACCCCCGCGCCGCGGAAACAAAACTGGCCGACGCCGCGAACCGCGACATCGCCGACGTCCTGGTTTTCCCGAACCTAGACGCCGCCCATATTTCGATGAAATTGCTCCAGCATCTCGGCGGCGCGCAGAATTACGGACAGATCATCCTCGGCCTCGCCCGCCCCGCCGCGCAGGTGCCCCGCACCGCCAGCGTGGAAACGATTTTCGGCACCGCCGCCGCCGTCGCCGTGGAGGCGATCAAATACCACCAGCTGCATCCGGACAGCGATTTCTGATTCACGCCCACTCCGCTTTCCCCGCCGGCACCACAAGCGTGGGTACAATGGATTTCCGCACCATTCCCTCCGCGACGCTGCCGAGCAGAAGCGAAGCGACCACGCCGTGTCCGTGGGAACCGAGCACGACAAGATCCGCGCCGATGGTCTGCACCGCTTCCACGAGGACGTGCAGCGGGCTGCCATCGCCAAGGTGGGTGATGGGCTTGAAATCCGCGGTGGCCACTTTCGCTGCCGTTTCATCGAGGGTCTTTTGCGCGCGGGCGCGGGTGTCGTGGTGGAAGGTTTGGACCGCCGGGAACTCATCCGGCGTGAAACCGTAGGCCGTGTAGGTCGGCTCCGGCTCGATGACGTGGAGCAGGTGCAGCTCGGCTCCGAAAGCCTTCGCCATTTCGGCGGCGGTGTTCACCACTCCGGCGGTGGAGTTTGAGAAATCAACGGCGGCGAGGATCTTTTTCATGCCCCACACTACACCGCTTGATCGCCCCGTGAAACAAGAATACCTACGCATCATCGCGCGGAAAGTAAGCGGGATTTGACGGTTGATCCCGGGGCTTTCCGCGCCAAGGAATACGTCCAGGCGCTCGACGAGCTGATGCCCGGCGAGAAACTGGGGACGACCTGTGACTTTCGGGAAAACGCATCCCGAAAACATCATCCTCCGGTTCCCGCCAGATCGCACTCCGGCATAGCCAGATCGCCCCCGGTGCTGTCCACATCGCCCTCCGGTGCCGTCCACATCATTCTCCGGTGCTGTCCACATCGTTCTCCGGTGGTGTCCACATCACCCTCCTGTGGTGTCCACATCGCCCTCCGGCGACGACACATCGCCCGGCGGCATAGCCATGACATACTCCGGTGCTCTCCACATCGCAATCCCGCCATGCCGTATCGGGCTGCGGCGGGAGCGGAGCGGGTGGCGGTGTCCCACCCTTGCCCGCCAAAACCCCCTGCGCCGCATGTCCGGGGGTTTCGCTTTGCTGCACCCCCGGCTACGCTCCCGCGCCCCTGCCGGGGCATGCTTCGCGATCCGCCAATCTCGTATGATCAGCATCCATCGGAAAAATCACAACCGGGGATGACCTTGCCAGGAGACCCTAAGCGAAAAGCTCCTTGATGACCTTCGCGGGCAGGACGCCGGTGAGGCGCTGGTCGAGGCCTTGGAACTTGTAGGTGAGGCGTTCGTGCTCGATGCCGAGGGCGTGGAGAATGGTGGCGTGGAGGTCGCGGATGTGGACGGGATCCTTGGTGATGTTGTAGCTCAGCTCATCGGTTTCCCCATAGACCTGGCCGCCCTTGATGCCGCCGCCGGCCATCCAGATGCTGAAGCAGCGCGGATGGTGGTCGCGGCCGTAGTTGTCCTCGGTGAGGGCGCCTTGCGAATAGACCGTGCGGCCAAACTCGCCGCCCCAGATGACCAGGGTGTCCTCGAGCATCCCGCGCATTTTCAGGTCCTGGATCAGGCCGTAGCAGCCCTGATCGACGTCCTTGCACTGGGAGGCGAGATCGCGTGGAAGGCTGCCGTGCTGATCCCAACCGCGGTGAAAAATCTGCACGAAGCGGACGCCCCTTTCCAAGAGCCTGCGGGCCATGAGCGCGGAGTTCGCGAAGCTGCCGCGGGTCTTGCTGTCCTCACCGTAGAGCTGGTAGGTGTGCTCGGCTTCGCCGGAAAGGTCGGCGAGCTCGGGCACGGAGGACTGCATCCGGAAAGCCATCTCGTATTGCTGGACGCGGTTCTGGATCTCGGGGTCTCCGATGGCGTCGTAGGACTTCATGTTGAGCTTGCCGAGGCCGTCGAGCATCTTGCGGCGCATTTCCGTGGAGACGCCGGGGTTGTCCTTGAGGAAAAGGACGGGATCGCCCAGCGAGCGGAGCGAAACGCCGGCGTGCTTGCCGGGCAGATAGGCGGAGCCCCAGAGCCTGTTCGAGATCGCCTGCACGTTCGCGTAGGGCGAGGTGTGCTTCGCGTGGAGGACGACGAAAGCGGGAAGATCATTGTTCATCGACCCAAGGCCGTATGACAGCCACGAACCGATGGAGGCCTTGCCGTTGACCATCGAGCCGGTGCAGATGAGCTGGTTGGCGGGCTCATGGTTGATCGCATCCGTGTGCATGGATTTGATGATGCAGAGGTCGTCCGCCATTTTCCCGTGCCATGGCAGGAAATCGCTGATCCAGGTGCCGGACTGGCCGTGCTGGTTGAACTTGACGCGGGCGGGCGCGATGGGAAAGGCGGCCTGGCCCGAGGTCATGCCGGTGAGGCGCTCGCCCTCCTTGGCGAGATAGCCCTTGAGGTCTTCCTTAAACCGTTTCACCAGTTCCGGCTTGTAGTCGAAGGTCTCGAACTGCGAAGGCGCGCCGATCAGCGAGATGTAGATCGCGCGCTTCGCCTTCGGGGCGAACTGTGGGAAGGCCACGCCGCCCGCGGGCTGAGAAGCGGCGAAACTTTTCTCGCCGATCAGCGAGGCCATCGCGGCGACGCCGAGGCCGGTGCCGGATTTCCGGAAGAACTGGCGGCGGGTGTAGGCCTGGTTGTAAATGTCCACTGGATTCATCGTAGTTTAGCGGGTTACGGTTTCGTCGAGGTTGAAGAGCTGGCTCGCCACAAGCGACCAGGCGGCGAGTTCGGGGGCCGGGATCGTTTCGGGGGCTTTCGTTTCGCCCGTAGCGATGGCGAGCCGCGCCTCCTCGGGTTTGGCGGTGTAATGCGCCAGCGCGGCGTCGAGTGTGGACTTCACCACTTCGCGTTCCGCCGTGTCGAATTTCCGGTTCAGCAGGCGCAGGGAAATCAGGTCGAGGCGCGCATCGAAGCCCTGCTGTTCGGACAAAGCCTTGGCGGCGAGGTTTCTGGTGGCCTCCACGAATTGCGGATCGTTCATCAGCGCGAGAGCCTGGAGCGGGGTGTTCGTGCGGCTGCGCTTGAGGCAGAAGGTCTCGCGGGTCGGCGCGTCGAGGATCTCCATGGTGGGCGGCGCGGCGGTGCGTTTCCACATCGTGTAGATGGAGCGGCGGTAGAGCGCCTCGCCGGTATCCGGCTTGTAGTTCTTGGTGTTCGACTGCGGCATGGCCACGGCCTCCCAGATGCCTTCCGGCTGGTAGGGTTTCACGGGCGCGCCGCCGACCTTCGGCGAGAGCGATCCGGCGGCCGCGAGCGAGAGGTCGCGGAGTTGCTCGGCATCGAGCCGCAGGCGCGGGCCGCGCGAGAGGAGGGCGTTGGAATAATCCTTCTCCAGCTTCTCCGGGCTGATCGTGCCGGCCTGGCGGTATGACTTGGAGGTGGCGATCGTTTTCGCCATGTGGCGGTAATCCCAGCCGCTGGAAACGAACTCCGAGGCGAGCCAATCGAGCAGTTTCGGATGCGTGGGGCGCGCGCCCATGATGCCGAAGTCACCTGCGGTCTCCACGATGCCGGTTCCGAAGAAATTCGCCCAGAGGCGGTTCATCGTGACGCGGGCGGGGAGGGGATTTTTCGGATCATTGAGCCACTTCGCGAGGCCGAGGCGGTTCTTCGGTGCGCCCTCGGGCATGGGCGGCAGCATCGCCGGGGTGCCGGGAAATACCTTCTCGCCCTTCGAGGTGTATGCTCCCCGCGTAAGGATGTGGGCGAAGGGTTCCTCTTTCTTTTCCTCGAAAACCAGAGTGGCCGAGCCGCGCTTCCGGATCTCGCTATCGGCTGCCGTCAGCTTGTCCTTCTCACGCAGCAGATCCAGCGAAGGCGCGTCCACGGAGGTGAAGTAGTGCTCCGCAAGCGCGTTGTTCTGCTCCTTCGTCCGCTCGTTCTGCGGGATCTTCACCCAGGTATCGATCATCCCCGCGTTGGCGATGTGGGAAATCTCCGCCTCGGTCAGCTTTTTCCGGTAGAAGCGGAAATCCTGCAGCGACACATTGCCGTTGAGCTTCGAGTCCCCGCCCTCGCGCGAGCCGAGGCGCAGGGGGACGGTGGTTTCGAGGGTTCCGCCGACCGTGTTCGGGTTCGCACCCGCTCCGACCCTTTTTCCATCCACGAAAATCGACATCGTCTGGTGGCCGGCAAGCGTGCCGTCGAAGACGACCATCACATGGAACCATGTCCCGGGTTTCAGCATCGTGGGTGAGAGCATTTTGTTCGCTGATTTATCCCAACTGTCGATGATGTGCGCGCCCGGCTGGCCGTTTTCGAGGTAGAGATCCCAGCCCCGGAAGCCGTTGGCGGAATCCATTTTCGCGATGACCGAGCCGGTGACCTCTTTCGCCCTGCCATCGATGCGGATGAAGCCGCCGTAGCTGACCTGATCCCCGCGCGAGAAATTCCCGATATCTCCGAGCGGGATGTCCCCGCCGGAAACCGTGATCGCCTTACCCAGCGGGCCGTCGATGCGCTTGGGAGCAGCGGGCCACTCCTGGGGTTTGCCGTTCACCGTTCCCTTGATGTTGCCCTCGGTCTCCATCAGCGGGAGATGAATCGCGAGCGTCGAGTCGGTTTCCTGAGCCGTCGCCTGCGCCGCCGTGGAGATCCAGTTCTGGAAATCCGCGTCCGCCGCCTTGCGCCGCGCCGCGAGCTGTCCGTTCACGGCCTGCACCGAGCTTTGGATCTGCGTCCATTTCTCCCTATCCTCGTGGAGAGGCACGAAAATGGCGGGCGCGTGCTCCGCATTATTGCCGTCCAGCGCGGACATCGTGTTGTTCCGGAAAAACGCGGTGAACTGGTAGAATTCCTTCGTCGAGAAGGGGTCGAACTTGTGATCGTGGCAGGATGCGCAGCTCGCTGTGAGGCCGAGCCAGATGCCGCCCATGGTATCCACGCGGTCGGTGGCGTAGATCGCGTCGTATTCTTCACCGATCGCACCGCCTTCACCGGTCGTGGCGAGGCTGCGCAAGAAACCGGTGGCCACGTGCTGGTCAAGGGTGCGGTCGGGCAGCAGGTCGCCTGCGAGCTGTTCGGTGGTGAACTGGTCCCACTTCATGTTCTTGTGGAAAGCCTGCACCACCCAATCGCGGTATGGCCAGATGGCGCGGTAGTTGTCGATATGGATGCCGTGCGTGTCGGCATAGCGCGCCGCGTCCAGCCAATGCCGCGCGAAGTGCTCCGCGCTCTGGATCGAGGCGAGCATACGGTCGGCCTCGGCGGAAACGGCGGCCTCGGTGTCCTTTTCATAAGCGGCCACGAAGGCATCGGTCTCGGCGGGTTCCGGCGGCAATCCGGTCAGATCCAGCGAAAGCCTGCGGTGAAATCTCCGCGCGTCGTCAGCGGCGGTCGGTTCCAGCCCCGCTTCCGCGAGTTTCTCGAAAATGAAGCCATCGACCGGCTTGTCCGACCACTTGTTCTTCGGAGCCTCCGCCCGCACCACCGGCTCGTAAGACCAGTGGCCTTCGTATTCCGCGCCTTGCTCGACCCATTTCTCAAGCAACGCGATCTCCCGCGCGCCCATCGTCTTGTGGCTCTCCGGCGGCGGCATCACCTCGGATTTATCCTTGGATTTGATCACCCGGATCAGCTCGGACTCGTCCGGCTTGCCCTTGATCATCACCGTCGCGCCGAAATCCCGCATCTGGAAGGCATGCTCCTCGATGTCGAGCCGCAGCGGCTCCTTGTCGGGTCTGCGGGTCCCGGCATCCGGCCCGTGGCAATGATAGCAATACTCCGAGAGGATGGGCTGGATGTGCTCGTTGAAGGAAACCACCTCCGGCAGCACGCCCGTGGCCTTTGCTCCCGACTGTTCCGCCACGGCTTCCGATTCGTTGAGGAAAACAATGGTCTTTTCCTTGCACCCGGCAGCCAGCAGCGCGGCAAACGCGGCAAAAGGGTAGAGCGCTTTCATAGGGAATGGTTTCATGCTTTTCTGGACTTTACCCGGGCGGGACATCGCCGCAACGCGTTAGATGCGGATCTTCGTGCAACTTACGCCGCCCGGCGCTGCATACTTTCAAACGGCAAAGCCGAATTTCCACCTTGGGGTTTAAGGTTTAAAATTCAAAGGTTTCCCCATGCACCGCCTTTTCCTGCTCGACGGCATGGCCCTCATCTACCGCGCCCATTTCGCGTTCATCCAGGCTCCTATCCGGAACTCCAAGGGCGTCAACACCTCCGCGCTCTACGGTTTCATCAACACCCTCCTCGCCATCCTCGAAAAGGAAAAGCCCACCCACATCGGCGTCGCCTTCGACACCTCTGCGCCCACCCCGCGCCACATCCGCTACCCCGCCTACAAGGCCCAGCGCGACGCCATGCCCGAGGAGCTCGCCGACTCCATCCCCCACGTGAAAGCCCTCTGCCGCGCCTTCCACATCCCCGTCCTTGAGATCGACGGCTTCGAGGCGGATGACCTCATCGGCACCCTCGTGAAACGCGCCGAGCCAGCGGGCTTCGTGTCCTACATGGTCACCCCCGACAAGGACTTCGCCCAGCTCCTTTCCGAAACCACCTTCATGTGGAAGCCCGGCCGCAAGGGCACCGACCACGAAATCATCGGCCTCAAGCAGCTCCCGGAAATCTGGGGCGTCGCCGAGCCGCACCAGATCATCGATCTCCTCGGCCTCATGGGCGACGCCTCCGACAACATCCCCGGCGTCCCCGGCATCGGCCCCAAGACCGCGCAGAAACTCATTTCCGAATACGGCAGCATCGAGAACCTCCTCGCGAACACCGCCTCCCTGAAAGGCAAACAGAAGGAATCCATCGAAGCGAACTCCGACCAGGCTCTCCTCTCCAAGGAACTCGCCACCATCATCATCGATTGCCCGCTCGACGTCACATGGGAAGATCTCGTCCTCAGCCCCCGCGACGACGAGGCCGTCAAACAGCTCTTCACCGACTTCGAATTCCGCACCCTCACGAAACGGCTCTTCGGGGAGGAAAAAGGTAGGGATGGCTCGCCGAGCCGTCCGCCACAAGAGACAACCCCCACCCTCTTCGACACCTTCAAAACCATCAAGGACGTCCCACACACCTACCATCTCGCCAACACACCCGCACTCCAGAAAACCCTCTTCACCGAACTCGCCGCACAGCCCTCCTTCTGCTTCGACATCGAAACCACTTCCCTCGACCGCCACTCCGCGAAACTCCTCGGTATCGCCTTCTCCTGGAAAGCCCACGAAGGCTGGTATCTCCCATTTTCCGAATCCCTAACTTCAAATCTCAAATCTCTGTTAGCCGGAACGGCGGTCAAAATCGGCCACAACCTCAAATACGATCTCTCCGTCCTCCACTCCCACGGCATCACCGTCGCAGGCCCGTTCTTCGACACCATGCTCGCCGACGCCCTCACCTCCCCCGAGCGCCGCCACGGCATGGATTACCTCTCGGAAACCCTGCTCGGCTACACCCCGGTCAAACTATCGGAAATCGCCAATCAACAATCATCAATCGTCAATCAATCCGACGACCTCTTCGCCTTCGCTGAAAAGCAAACCACCAAGTCCAAGGATCTGGACATGCTTTCCATCCCCCTGGAAACCTTGGCCGAATACGCCGCCGAGGACGCCGATGTCACCTTCCAGCTCGCCGCAAAGCTCCGCCCCGTCCTCGCCGGGAGCGGCATGGAAACCATCTTTTCCGAAATCGAATCCCCTCTCCTCCCCGTCCTCGTCCGCATGGAAATGGAAGGCATCGCCATCGATCCCAGTGCCCTCAAGGATATCGGCGTCGATCTCCAGCAAAGCATCGACCAGCTCGCGAAATCCATCGAAGCCCACGCCGGCACCCCCTTCAACATCGCCTCCCCCAAGCAGCTCGGCCAGATCCTCTTCGAGCACCTCAAGCTCCTCGACAAGCCCAAGAAAACCGCCACCGGCCAATACAAGACGGACGAGCAGACCCTCTCCACCCTCCTCGGCATCCACCCCATCATCGCGGAAATCCTCGAATACCGCGAGGCCACGAAACTCAAATCCACATACCTCGACGCCCTACCGAACCACATCGCCCCGGAGACCGGTCGCATCCACACCCACTACCACCAGCTCCTAGCCGCTACGGGCCGCCTCGCTTCCTCGGATCCGAACCTCCAGAACATCCCCGTCCGCTCCGAGTCCGGCCGGAAAATCCGCCAGGCCTTCGTGCCGAGGAAATCCCCAATATCCAATATCCAATATCTATTACTTAGTTGCGACTACTCCCAGATCGAGCTCCGCGTCATGGCCGCCCTCGCCTGCGATCCCACCATGATCACCGCTTTCCAGGACGGCGCGGACATCCACACGATCACCGCCGCGAAAGTCCACAACGTCACCCCCGAGGAAGTCACCCGCGACATGCGTTCCGGCGCGAAGATGGTGAACTTCGGCATTATCTACGGCATCTCCGCCTTCGGCCTCTCCCAGCGCCTCGCCATCCCCCGCGCCGATGCCGCCGAGCTGATCGACGCCTACTTCCGCGAATATCCCGCCATCAAGGAATACATGGATCACGCCATCTCCACCGCCCGGGAAAAAGGCTACGCCGAAACCCTATCAGGCCGCCGCCGCCATTACCCCGACCTCTCCTCCTCCAATGCCGGCCTGCGCCAGAACGCCGAGCGCGCCGCCATCAACATGCCCATCCAAGGCACCGCCGCCGACATGATCAAGATCGCCATGATCCGCATCGACGAGCTCCTCCGCAAAAAGCCCTATCAGACCAAAATGCTCCTCCAGGTCCACGACGAACTCGTCTTCGACCTCCACCCCGACGAGGAAGCCGAACTTGTCCCCAAAATCCTCCACATCATGGAAACCGCCCTGCCCTTACCCCACGGCGTGCCGATCTTAGTCGAGAAAGGCACCGGGAAAAACTGGCTCGCCGCTCACTGATTATGGAGGCCTACCAATCCCTCTATCGTCATGTTCTCCTTGATCTTCTCGTGAGAGATCAGGGCGTAACGCCAAGGCTTGCCGCCATGTTTGGCGTTGTGGTCGCTGGCACGTTCGCACCACCTCGTCGCCGCTTCCATTTTTGCGATGACACTAGGTTCCTCCATGTCCTTTTTCGCCTTGGGTTCGAGCATGTAGATCGCTGTCTCCGTCTCGGCGACAAAGTCCGGCTGATACTCGGGATGGTCGGCTCCACTTTTGTAATAGATCTGGAACTGTCCTTTCGCGGGCTTGAACCATTTGATCGCTTCACGCTCCAAGATCACGGAAAGCACACGCTCCGCCTCGGAGTGGAATTTCTGTACGGCGTATAGGCATTTTGAAAAGCCGCCGAAGAGGTATTTCGCCATGTTGCTCTTGTCGGCGGGCGATACGCGGTAATCCAGATTCTTCTGCCCGTAGTTCACCGTGAATGCGCTCGGCTTCAGTTCGGTGAAACCTTTGCTCACTTTCACTTCATAGCCGGAGATTTCCTCACGGTAATGCTTCTGCATCTGGCCGTGGATGAAACGGGCGATTTCCTTCTGGTGATGATGCAGCACCTGCCACACCTCCTCTTCCGGCAGGTAGCTCTTGAAATGATTCACCGTCTGCGTGGCCAAGGTGTAGAGCAGATCGGCGTTCGCATCATACGAGATGTCATCGAAGTCCACCAAGCCACCGACCACATAGTTCTCCATCCGCAGCTCACGGTATCCATCGCCGCTCACGGTCACGGCCTCGCCAAGATCCGTGTGCAGGTTATGAACCCAGAGATCTTTCGATGGCGCGGGATAGCGGAGCGATTTGAGATCCAGCTCAAAGGTCTCGAACCAGCTTTTCACCTCGCCTTGCGGCACCACAAGAATCCGGGGAATCGGGATCATTTCCCGCATCATCAGCGATGTCGTCTGGCTGACGATCCCGGCGATGTCCGGTTGCTCAACGATGCCTTCCAGCTCCCCCTGCTGCGGACGATAGAGTGCGGCCACTTCCTGCATGATGGCGCTTTGGATCGCAGGCGTCTCCAGCGCGGCCATGGTTGGCACCTCCTTGGGTTTTGCTTCCAGCCTTTTGATCACTTCGTAGGCGAGCTGGGCGACACGTTGCTGCGCGGCTGTCTCGAAGGCCGGAGCGATTTCGCCGCCCGCAAGATGGGTGCTCTCCGTCGTCTGGGCGGGCTTGAGTCCCAGCTTGCTCGCCATGTTCGATTGGGAAACGACCGTCTCCGTCCTGCTTTCGATGTCATTGCCATCCAGCTCGATGAGATGGAGTTTCTTGATCGCGGAATCCGGCTTCCTCGCGTCATCCACGATCTCCTGGAACTTATCGTGTGCGATGATGCTGAGCCGATCCACGGCGGCGACTCCGACACGCCTGCCATAGGGCAGGCGCAACCCGCGACCGATGGATTGCTCGATGAGAATCCGCGCATTCGCTGCCCGCAGCGGAACGATCGTGTAAAGGTTGGTCACATCCCAACCTTCCTTGAGCATATTGACGTGGATCACGATCTCCGTGGGATCCTCGTTGTGCTCCACCGTGAGAAGATCGGCGATCATCTTTTCCTCGTCAGCCCCGGTCTTGCTGCTGTCCACCTGGATGACCTTGTCCTTGTAGCGGCCTTCGAAAAAGTCATCCGATTGGATCATGTCGAGCAGTGCCTTGGCATGGGTTGTGTCCCGGGCGATCACCAGCACGAAGGGTTTCACGATCTTCACATCCGCCTCACGGGCGTAGGTTTCGAGCAACACCTTGGTTTGCTCGTGCATGCGGACGCCATCCATCAGCTTCATTTCCTCAACGGCGGCGGGCGTCATGCCTTTCGGATCGAAGTTCTTCCGCGTGACCACGGCGGGCTCCTTCACGAAACCATCATCCATCGCCTTGCCGAGCGGATAGTCGAGGATCACGTTCTTGAAAGGGATGGCACCCTTGGGGCTTTCCACAAACGGAGTGGCGGTCAATTCCAAGCCCAGCACGGGCTTCAGCTCGTTGATCGCCCTCACCCCGGCGCTCGCGCGGTAGCGGTGGCTCTCGTCCATGATCAGCACCAGATCCGGCAGCCCGGCGAGGTATTCGAAGTAGCTCTCGCCGATGTATTCGCTGAGCCGCTTGATGCGCGGTGCCTTGCCGCCGCGCACCTCGCTGTTGATCTTGCTGATGTTGAAAATGTTAATGAAACACTTGGCATATGCAGGGAGCGTAGGTTGATCGACAACCCGTATGCTTTCGTAGCTATCGCCGGTAATAATTTCTGGCGGAGTGACGGCAAACTCCGAGATACCTTTGAACACATACTTTGGGAGATTGGGATGCGTGAAGTCGGCGATCAGCTTGTTGTAGATCGTCAGGTTGGGAGCCAAGACGAAGAAGTTGTTGATGCCATGCTCAAGATGCAGATAGGCGATGAAAGCTCCCATCAGCCGCGTCTTGCCGACACCCGTCGCCAGCGCGAAGCACAACGAAGCGAACTCGCGCTCGAAATCCGTTACCGTCGGGAACTCGGCACGGATCGCAGCCAGCGCGGCCTCACGGTCGATGTCCTTGGTCGGCGGCGCGATCTCGGTGATGCGATGCAGGATCTCCAGCGAATCCCGCTGGGGCTTGCGCAGGCTGAGGCGGCCGGAGATGGCGTTGACGTGTCGGTTCATGATTTCCAAAGCGGGTGATTGCGCCAATCGGCGGGAAGGCCAACCGGGTCGAGCGGTATTTCGGGAAACTCGTCGAACAAGGCGAACAGCCGATCCCGCCAACAGGTAGTAGGACTGACCAAGCCGAGCCAGTAATGGCAAATCGTAAGCAGATAGCCTGTACGGTCGTTAGGTATCACTGGCTTCAGGCGCCAGAGAGGAAACTTGTTCTTCTGAGTCTTGCACGCCTTTCCACTTCCACGATTCCAGATCCGGTCATGATGGGCGCAGGCATTTCGCAACACCATCAAGGCGTGCAGCCATGAAATGAAGTGATCCACAGAAAATCCATAATCGTCCGCCACTTTTTTCTGCACCTCGGGGACGACATTCTTGGCCATGGTGAGCATAGCTCCAAAGCTCATCAGTTCCGCGACCATCCAGCAGGGCAGTTCTTTGTGCTCGTCTCCGTATTTGCTACGGAAGTGCTCTACGAACTTCTCGCTCTTCGCGCGGTCCGTTTCCAGTGCCAGCTTGGAGCGCCACTTCAGGAATTCGCTTGCGGTCTTGAACCCTGGGAAAAATCGATGATCGAGATAGCCGAAGGCTCCAGCCGGATCGGTGGAACCCGTGGCAACATGATGGGAAAGGTGGTAAACCAACTTGGTCCGAACCGCGACTTCGATCCGTTCTATCGCGTCGAGGATCAGAACCCTGAGCCGACGATCAAACACGTAGCGCCGCCAAACCGTCTCCATCGTAGTTCCGGATACATAGCTGTCGTTTGGCTGCCGGAATGGATATAGGTAGCCGCTCAGGCGGTAGTAGTTCACTGCGGCCAGCCGGGTGATCAATTCGTCCCGATCGGCGATCAAGCCACGGCCCAGCAAGCGATCCGCCTGCTCCTCGAAAGTGAGGGGTTCCTTCTCGTATTTCACGGATTCCCCTCCTTTCCGGCCTGAGACATGGGCAAAAAAATACCTCCCGAATTACGCATGCAAGCAGAGGCGCGGGAGGTTTGCTGGCGAAAGTAAGCATCATAAGTTGCATTATTGCAACTTATATCTTTGTCATTTTTGTGAATTTTCATTCGCAAGTTGTCTCTGCTGCTCACGTAAGTCGTTGGTTTTCAATCAGAAAAGCTCCTGCTGCCCCGGCTCCGGAGGAGCCTTGGGGAGGTTCTCCACTTTCAGGCTGTAGTCGTCCTTGCCCCACTCGCAGCGGGTAAGCACTGCATTGGGGATCTTCTTCACAGTCAGGTTCGGGTAGCCCTCCTTGCGGCCGCGGAAGGCGGAGCAGACGACGAGCAGGCTGCGCTCCGGGCCGACCTCGTCGCTGAGTTCCTGGAGCTGGTCGTGGCTCAGGTTCGCGGTGGTGGTGTAGATGAAATCCCGCTCGGTGCTGTGGCCGTGCTGCCAGTAGAGCGAGTCGCTGGGTTCGTAGGAAAAGCCCTCCAGCTTGCAAACCGCCTCCGCCAGCATGGCGGCGTTGTATTCCTTGGACACCACCCAGTTGTCCCACTTGTCCTTTTCCAATAACGAGGGCGCGAGGCGATAGTAGCGGAATCCGCCGCCGCCCTTCCAGCCGACCGCCTGCGTGATGCCGCCGGGATCCTCGCCATCGACCACTTTCTTCAAACGCGGCAGGCAATGCGTCTCGCAATGTTCGCCCAGCTCAATGCCGATCCACCGCCGCCCCATCTTGTGCGCCACCGCCGCCGTCGTCCCGGAGCCGAGGAAGGAATCGAGAACGAGATCGCCGGGGTTGGTGGCGAGCTCGAGTATGCGTTGAATCAAAGGTTCAGGCTTCGGAGTATCGAACATCGCCGACGCGCCAAACACCTCTTTTAGGTGAGCTTTCGCTTGTCTCGTCGTATGTAGATCACTCCAAATTGTCGGGAATGGTCGCTGCGGTGATACGGGAGCATATTCACGGGAATAGGGGATCCACTTCGGCTCGGTAGCTGTTCCACGATTCTTCCAGATCAAATCACCTCTCTTTTCCAAAGCTTCCGCTCCAGCTTTTCCCATCGCCCATCGAGCCTCTTTCCCGTCGTCATGAATCGGAAGAATTTCACTTCCGTCCGGAGCGATCATTGGAAAGAACATGGACGGACGATCTTCTCTCATGCTGTTTTTCCCGTTCTTTTTGAGCAGTCGATCCCGACAAAGCCGCCCATTCTCATCACGTTGGCTGTAACCATCAAGAATACTCGCGTCAGCCTTTCGCGACAACTTCACACGGCTTGAATCAGCAGCGTAGCAGAATATGTATTCGTGATCTGGTGTTATGAAAACCTTGTTATCATTTGGACTGTCTACCTTTCTCCAGATGAATGTAGTGAGAAAATTTCTTCTGCCGAAAACCTCATCCATCATCACCTTTAGATACTGTCCTTCGTTATCATCAGCCTGAACGCAGATCACCCCGTCCGTACTTAATAATTCTCGCAGTATCTCCAAGCGATCCCGCATCAATGACAACCAAATCGAATGCTCCACCCCGTCATCATAATGCTCGAACGCGCTTCCCGTGTTGTAAGGCGGATCGATGAAGACGCACTTCACCTTCCCGGCGAACTCCTGTTCAAGCGCCTTGAGTCCGAGCAGATTGTCCCCGCGGATGAGCCGGTTGTCGAAGAGGTCCCCGTCCGAAACCCGGTGCTTCGCGTGATGGGACTTGTCCGGTTCCTCCAGCAGGATGCGCGGCTCC
Source organism: Verrucomicrobiaceae bacterium (assembly GCA_027485615.1). GTDB lineage: Bacteria > Verrucomicrobiota > Verrucomicrobiia > Verrucomicrobiales > Akkermansiaceae > Luteolibacter. Next base: position 91,041 of record JAIXQS010000144.1, on the reverse strand, counting down.
AGCCTCGGCCGGTGCTCCTTGCCGATCCAGGTGAGTTCGAGTTTGGTTTTCTTGGAAGACATTAGGAATTTTTGAAAGCTTTGACGCACTTGGCCCAAATGGCGGGATGGGCGCTTCTGAGAGAAGACATGGGAGGCTCGTTGATACCGGCTCCCCGAAAGCACCAGCCAAGAATGCCATATTCATCCACTTCTTTCAGGCCGGAGATTAAAGTCGTGGCATCAGCCGTCGATGTAGCCGCGGCTTCCGAGATGAGTTTTGAGATGTGCTTGTAGGCTTTCTGATGTCCTGATGCGAGAGCCTCCCTTCGATCCAAAGCAAGCACCTCAACCGTTTTTGCTCCCTTTGGGGCAGGGTTTCCGAGTGCATCATATCGAGCCGAAAAGTTTCCAGTCATCGGATCGAAATCCAAAAACAGCCAAGGATCATCCTTTGTGGGATCAATCAGCAGCGGCTTTTTTCCGGCATCCAGCGGAAACCTCGTCCCCTTATGATCACGTCCGCATGCCGTGCATCCAAGAAGAAGATTGTTCCATCGGAACATCTTTTTCGGATAAGTGTTCTTCGGCCAAAAATGCTCGATGTCCGTTCCTTGGGAGTCACCGCAATACATGCACCGCTCCCTGTTCCCAGCCATCCCTAGCAAGGTGTCGAATGCAACCTTGAGTGGTTTGTTCTGCCGCGCGCGCTTCCATTCCTTTTGCACATCGAGTGTCTTGCCCGCGAGTTTCGCGTTCGCATTCGTTTGCTCGGTGCGCAGCTTTCCAGCCTCTGCTTTCGGAAGTGCCTTTCTGCAAATCTTCCGCATGACTCAGGGTGCTTCGTCGTTATCGACGAAAAGTTCGAGTTGCTCGAAACGCTTCTGATCTACCGGGTTGAGCTTGCCCACCGCACGGCGGACGGCGACCAGCTTCGAATACTCGGCTCTGGCATCAACCGCTCTGGGCGAGCGGGTGTTCTTGAGCCCAAATGCCGGAGTCAACAGGATCGTATCGGGTCTCGAGGAAATGATCTTGCGGTAATCTTCATCACTTAAAGCGTGAGGGTCGAGTTCGCTTCCAGGTTCCGGCAACACGAACAGCCCGTTGGGATCCGCAGCTTGGCAAATGATCGGACTGTGCGTGGTGACAAGAAACTGGACGTTAGGAAAATGTCGTCTCAACCAGAAGCCGATCTCGCGCTGCCACTCGGGGTGCAGGTGGGCATCGATTTCATCAATCAACACGACTCCTGAAGAAATCACGCTCATCTTCCCTTCAGTGTTACGTTCAACAAGGCTGCTTACACTTGTTTCTTCATGGGTATGGCAGAGGTGTCGGAAGATGTCGGTCAAAAGTGCAAGAGCTGCCCTGTATCCATCGCTCATGTCCCGCCATGAAAGCTCCACGCCCCGGGAATCCGCGAGCCAGAGACCATCCGGATCAACCCGCTTCACCACCATGCCGTTCGGCATTAGCTCGTCTTTCAAAAGTTCAAGCAAAACGTCCAGTAGTTCTTTCTCTCTCGATGTGGGATCGCGCGACGCCTTGTGATCAAGATCGATCAGCCACCGATCAGCAGGTGAGAGTGATGCAGCTTCCTGAAACATGGTAGCATACGGTGCTGTTGGCCGCGCCATCATGATCTCAGTGGCTTCCGAGGACGCTCCAAAAACCCGGCGAAACGGCCCGTACCCGCATGAAAACCATCCGGCGTTGTTCTTAGACCAAATTGTCCGCTCGGGCAGTGATTTCTTTTTTGTTCCCTTCTCCGGCGCAAACAGCTCGGTCTGTTTCCCGCCGTTCACCAACGACAGATCCACAGGGAATGGCTTCTTCGGCGGGGGGCCTCCGCCATCCAGGCTCGTGTCATCGGCAGCACTTGTGACTTCCAGATGAATGGCTGCGGTTTTGTCTTCGCTGAAAGCATTCACCCAGCGATTGAGATTGGGCTGTAAAGAGCGGGTTGTATCCGGGCCTACCAACCCCATCACAATGGCCTTGAGGAGCGTACTTTTCCCGGAGCCATTGTCGCCGGTAAAGACCGTCCATCCAGCGTAGGATTTGTCGGGATCCGGACGTTGAAGATCAAATTCGAGGCTTTTGAAGCCGCGAATGTTGGTGAGCTTGATCTTGTGGATATACATGACGATTTGGATGGGTAGCGCTCAGGACATCGTCCAGCAGATGGAGAAAAGAGAGTGGGATTCGATCAAATGTTGCAGCTTGCTCTCGATCTTGTCGATCAATGCTTCCCGCTGCAAATCAATGGCATCCTGCGCCTCGAAAAGCGAGCGCCGCTTTTCGTTCCGTTGGGCTTCGATGGCCTTGATCTGCTTTTGGCTTTCCAGCTTTTCCTCCAGTGTCAGCGCAGTTACCGAAGCCCGGCGGGTTTCCTTGAGTTGGCGGTCGAATTCCTTGATCTCGCGTTCGAGGCCGACTTTCAGGTCATCGGCCCAGCCGTCGAGTTTGGTGGCTTCGGCTTCGTAGAAGAGGGCGTTGCGTTCTGAGACCTGGCGCTGGATTTCCTTTTGCCGTGCGGCGGCGAAGGCATCGAGTTTTCCGGGTGCGGGTAGGGCGAGGAGCGAATCGGTTGTCCGGGCTGGCAGGGTGAGCATTCGCCGGACCTGTTCCTCATCGAGCATCGTTTCGTCATCGGTGCAGGCGGCGAAGATAAGGTGATCCTCGGCCTGATCCATGGACTCTACGGTGAACATGGAGACGGCAAGGGCGCCGGATTTCCCGCGCAGGGGTTCCAGAATGCTGATTTTTCCGTCGTGGTCTGCGTAGCGGAACTCGACTTCGGCAATAGGCAGGTCGCGGGTCTTCGCGCGGGCGATGACGTGTTCGGCGAGCGGGTGGCCGAGGCGGTAGAGGTGGGACTCACCCGAGCGGCGCGGCAGCTCGTAGCGGCCAAGCGTGATGCCTTTGCTTCCCGGGAAAGGATCACTGATCAGGTCAAAAGTGGAATCGTCGTCAAAGCGGGCGTGGCCGCTCAACTCGTGGCGGGTGAGCTGGATGAGCTGGCGCTCGAAGCGGCTAAGGAAGGCCTTGGAGGCGTCGTTTCGGATCTTGAGCTTGTCCCGCACCTCGTCGTCGAAGTTTTCCAACAGCTTGCGCCGGGTGGCGGTCATGGCCTCGTTGATCTCGAAGTCGAGCTCGAGCTGGAGTGCGTCGAAGGCGGTCTTGATTTCCTCCGGCCTGCGGCAGTCCTGATAGATGGCGGCGATGCGTTTCTCGAAGTCCACGCCGGATTCGATGGCTCCGAGCACCTCGTCGCTGGAGCCGAAGACGCCGGTGAAGAGCTGGAATTTCTCATCGAGGAGCTGGAACACGCGGAGATCCGCCTCGTTCTTGCGGTTGAGGAAATTGACAACCACCACATCGTGCTTCTGGCCGTAGCGGTGGCAGCGACCGATGCGCTGCTCGATGCGCTGCGGATTCCACGGCAGATCGTAGTTCACCACGAGCGAACAGAACTGGAGGTTGATGCCCTCCGCACCGGCCTCGGTGGCGATCATGATGCGTCCCTGTTCGCGGAAGTAATCGACGAGGGCGGAGCGCATGTCCGCCGTGCGGGAGCCGGTGATCTTGTCCGTTCCCTGATGGCGACCCACCCAGCGGGCGTAGATGGCTTTCGAGGTGTCGTCGGTGTTGGAGCCGTTGAAGAGCACGATGCCCTCCGCCCACGGGCTATCGCCCAGCAGCCGGAGCAGGTAGCTCTGGGTTTTGCGGGACTCGGTGAAGATGATGGCCTTTTCCGCAGCACCGAGTTCGCGGGCCTTGGCGAAGGCGACATCGAGCGCCTTGAGCAGGGCCTTGCCCTTGGCGTTGTGATCCAGCGAGAGGGCGAGTCGGGTGAACTCGTCCAGATCGGTGATCTCCGCGCTGATGGCGGCGCGGTCTGCGGCGGTCAGTGGCTCAGGCGGGTCATCGCCCCATTCCTCGGCGGTTTCGTCGAGGGATTCGTAGTCCTCGTCCAGTTCCTCTTCGAGCGTGAGATGGGGTTCGTCCTCCTTGAGCTGGGCTTTGAGGCGGTTGGAAATGGAGGTCAGCGCCCCGGCGATGGCGAAGGACGAGGAGGCGAGGAGTTTCCGCAGCACCAAGGTCATCAGGCTGCGCTGGCCGGGAGGCAGTGCTTGGAGATTCTCCCGCTGTAGATAATCGGAAACGAGGTGATAGAGCTTGTCCTCGCCCTCGTCGGGATCGAATGGCTCTACCATGGCATGGCGTTTCGTGAACGGCACATACTGCGTGACCTGACGGCGCAAGGTGCGGTGGCAGATCGGTTTCAGCCGTGCCTTGAGAGTATCGAAAACCTGCTGCTGGCTCAGGTTGGCGAACTGATCGCGGAAACTGCGGAGATCGCCGAAAGTGTGATCGTCGATGATGCTGACTAGGCCGAAGAGTTCCAGGAGGGAATTCTGGAGCGGCGTGGCGGTGAGCAGGAGCTTGTGGCGATCCTGCAAGGCACCCTTGAGCACGTTGGCGATGATGTTCGAGGGCTTGTAAACGTTACGCAGTCGGTGGGCTTCATCGATGACCACCAGATCCCATGGAGTCCGGTGGACATCGGCGGCTTTGTTGCGGGCGAATTGGTAGGAGCAAATGACCACGGCATCCTCCTTCGGCTCGAAGGGCCTGAAGGAACCCATCCGGATGGCGGCGTTGTAGGACTTTGTTTCCAGAATCGCGCAAGGCAGGAAGAATTTCTCGTTCATCTCCTGGTGCCATTGCTTCCGGAGGTTTGAGGGAGTGATGATCAGGATGCGGCGCTGCCGCTCCGCCCATTTCTGGGAGATGACCAGCCCGGCCTCGATGGTTTTCCCCAACCCGACCTCATCCGCAAGGATCGCCCCCTTTGAAAGCGGTGAGCGGAAAGCAAACAACGCGGCGTCCACCTGATGCGGATTCAGATCCACCTGCGCCCCGGCCACCGCGCTGGCAAGCTTCTCCACGCTGTCCGAGGGGCAGCGTTTGGTCAGCTCGTAGGCGAGGTATTTCGCCTGATAATCCGTGATTCCCATTAATTTCTCAGTATGCAAACAGAGGCAGGAGCATGCGGCAAGGGTGATGTTCCGTTAACACGTTGCTCCCCCACGGCGTCCCCATCCTTGTCGAGCACGGCACCGGTAAAAACTGGCTGGCGGCGCATTGAAGGCGGTGCCCCGCTCGCCTTGGGTTTGAGCCAGAAGGTTCACAAGCAAGGCGGGGGAAACGTGTCTTCCCCCGCTTACTCTTCCAACGAATTTGCGGTTCGATACAGCAAAAGCATCTATTTCCCCAATCGGCTACCTCGAAAACCTCACCAAGGCAGCGGAAACGCCCGATTGAAGGCGAAGACCTTGTCGCGGATCGCGTGGAGCTTGGCAGTGTTGGTGTGGTCGGCGAGGGCTTCGGCGATGAAGTCGGCGACTTGTTCGACGTCTTTCTCCACCATCCCGCGGGTGGTGACGGCGGGGGTGCCGATGCGGATGCCGGAGGGCTTCATGGGGCTGCCGGTGTCGAAAGGGATGCCGTTCTTGTTCACGGTGATGCCCGCTTCGTCGAGGGCGACGGAGGCGTCGGAGCCGTTGAGGCCTTTCGGGCGGAGATCGACGAGCATCACGTGGTTGTCGGTGCCGCCGGAGCAGATGCGGAAACCATGCTGGGTGAGGCGCGCGGCGATGGCCTGCGCGTTTTTCACGACCTGGGCGGAGTAGGTCTTGAACTCGGGCTTGAGCGCCTCGCCGAAGCAGACGGCCTTCGCGGCGATGACGTGCATGAGCGGGCCGCCCTGGATGCCGGGGAAGACCTGGGAGTCGATTTTTTTCGCGAACTCTTCCTTACACAGGATGATCCCGCCGCGCGGGCCGCGCAGGGACTTGTGGGTGGTGGAGGTGACGAAATCCGCGTGCGGAAACGGGCTGGGATGCACCCCGGCGGCGACGAGACCCGCGATGTGCGCCATATCCACGAAAAGGTAAGCGCCGACCTCGCGGGCGAGTTTCCCCATGCGCTCAAAATCGATGATGCGCGAGTAGGCAGAGGCACCCACGGTGATGAGGGCGGGCTTGAGTTCACGGGCGGTTTTTTCCAACTCGGCGTAATCGATGCGTTCGTCATCGGGGGAAACGCCGTAGTGGGTCACGTCGTAAAAGCGGCCGGAAAAGTTGGCTTTGTGGCCGTGGGTGAGGTGGCCGCCGTGGGCGAGATCCATGGTGAACATTTTATCTCCCGGCTTGAGCACGGAGAAATAGACGGCGGTGTTCGCCTGGGAGCCGGAGTGCGGCTGGACGTTGGCATGATCGGCTCCGAAAAGCTCCTTGGCGCGCTGGATGGCGAGGGTTTCCACGACATCCACGTATTCGCAGCCGCCATACCAGCGTTTACCGGGGTAGCCCTCGGCGTATTTGTTGGTGAGCAACGAACCCTGCGCCTCCATCACGGCGGGCGAGGCGAAGTTTTCCGAGGCGATCAGCTCGATGTGGTTCCGCTGGCGGTGCTCCTCGCCGACGATGGCCGCGTAAAGCTCGGGATCGGTCACGGAAATGCGGCTGCCGGAGGATTTGCAAACACGCCCCTGGTGACGGCCGCCCTCGAACCCGGTGGCGAGGAACGCGCCGGCCATTTCGATGGCGGTGGCAATGTCGGTGGATTTCCCGGAAAGGCAAAGCACGTTCGCGTCGTTGTGTTTGCGGGTGGTGACGGTTTCCTCGACCGTTCGCACGTTGGCGGCGCGGACGTGGGTGTGGCGGTTCGCTGCGATGCACATGCCGACTCCCGAGGTGCAGGCGAGGATGCCGAAATCGAAGGTGCCGTCCGCGACGTTGCGGGCAACAGCGTTGGCGAAATCCGGGTAGTCCACCGAGTCCGGCGTGTTTGTCCCGAAGTCCTCCACCTCGTGGCCCGCCGCGCGCAGGTGGGCGACGATGGCGTTCTTCATTTCAAAGGCGCCATGATCGGCGCCGACGGCGATGCGGAGTGGGGATTGGCTCATGGGTCGGGGATGCGTGGGCATTCAACGACGGGAAGCGGGGGATGGAAACCGGAAATTTGGGGAAAGTTTCACCCCGCAATCTTTCGCTCGCATCCTGCGGGACGGAAGCTAAGAATCGCCTCGCGGCAAATCCCGCCCAACCCCGAAACCCACCATGACCATCATCTCATTCATCCTGTTCACCCTCCTCGCGGCGGGACTCACCTGGTTCATCACCCGCAAGGACGAGGCGCAAAGCTCCGAGGGCTTTTTCCTTGGAGGACGTTCGCTTACCTTCCCGATCATCGCCGGATCGCTGTTGCTGACGAACCTCTCCACCGAGCAGATGGTCGGCCTGAACGGGGCTGCCTTCAAGGACGGCCTCTCCGTGATGGCCTGGGAAGTGGTGGCCGTCATCGCGCTGGTGATCATGGCGCTCTTTTTCCTGCCCCGTTTCCTGAAAACCGGGATCACGACCGTCCCGCAGTTCCTTGAGCTGCGCTTCGACAAGACCACGCAATCGATCGCGAACTTCGTCTTCCTCATCGCCTACGCGCTCATCCTGATTCCCATCATCCTTTACTCGGGTGCCGTCGGCCTCTCGCAGATGATGGATCTGAAAGGACTCACCGGCATCAAGGACGACCACATGATCCTCAGCGGCACGGTGGTTCTTATTGGCGTGATGGGTCTGCTCTACTCCCGTTTCGGCGGCCTGCGCACGCTCGCGGTGCTGGACACGATCAACGGCGTCGGCCTGCTGGTCGGAGGGATGATGATCACCTGGTTCGCCCTCAACGCGGTCGGTGACGGCGAAGGAATCGCCGCAGGTTGGAAAACCCTCAACGAGGCGAATCCGGAGCGGATGAACTCCCTCGGCACAGCGGAGCAGAGCGTGCCGTTCTCCACCCTCTTCACCGGCGTCGCCCTCCTGAACCTTTTCTACTGGTGCACGAACCAGCAGATCATCCAGCGCACCTTCGGAGCCAGCAGCCTTGCGGAAGGGCAAAAGGGCGTGCTCCTCACCGGCGCGCTCAAGCTCCTCGGGCCGCTTTACCTGGTTCTTCCCGGCATCGTCGCCTATCACCTCTACGCCTCGGAGGGGATCAAGCCGGATGAGGCTTACGGGAAACTCGTTTTCGAACTCCTCCCGAGCCACCTCACCGGATTCTTCGCCGCTGTCATGGTGGGCGCCATTCTCAGCTCCTTCAACGCCGCGCTCAACAGCACATCCGCGCTGTTCTCCATCGGCCTTTACAAGCATGTGATCAACCCCACGGGCACCGAGGCGCAGACGGTGCGGGCGGCGAAATACTTCGTGATCGCCATCGCCGCGATGATCGCCGCGCCGATGCTGGCAGGCCAGAAAACCATTTTCGTCTATCTCCAGAAAATGAATGCGATCTACTTCATCCCGATTTTCGCAGTGGTCTTGGTCGGCATGCTTCACCGCAGGGTTCCCTCCATCGCCGCCTCCATTGCGATGATTGCCGGCATCCTGCTGATCTCGCTGGGTTACTTCGTCCCCGGTTTCGATGCCGCCCTCAAGGCCGCGAACATCCATGAGTTCCATTTCATCTCGATCGTCTTCGCCCTGCTCGTCGGCTTCATGCTGGTGATGGGTGCCGTCGCCCCGCGCCGCGAGGCATGGGTGCTGGTGGCTACGAACGACATCGACCTCACGCCATGGAAAGGTGCGAAATATGCCAGCGGCCTTTTGGTCATCCTGGTGATTGCCATCTATGTCGCCTTCGCGAAGTGATACTCCCATGCTTTCCCCGAACACCCCCATCGATTTCCTCGTCTCCGAGGCGAAGGACGCGCTGCTTTCCCGCTACGGCGTTGCATCTACGGCGGTTGCCGTAGCTCCTGGCAGGGTGAACCTGATCGGCGAGCACATCGATTACTGCGACGGCTTCGTGCTGCCCTTCGCGATCGAGCGGGCCATTGTGATCGCCGCCGCGCAGAACGGGACTTCGGAGATCCGTGTCGCCACTTCTTCCGATGCCGAGGGCGCGGTGATCCCGCTCGGTGCGCCGCAGGAAATTTCAGATCCGAAATGGTCGAACTACCTGCGCGGCGTGATCGAGGGCTTCCGGCTGCGCGGGATCGCGGTGCCGGGCTTCGATGCGTTCATCGTCTCCAGCCTGCCGGTGGGCGCGGGGCTTTCCTCCTCCGCCGCGTTGGAGTGCGCCATGGCGACTTTGCTGGAAGGTTTCACAGGCAGATCCCTTGGCACGCGCGAGAAGGCGCTGCTGGCGCAGAAAGCGGAGCATGATTTCGCGGGCGTGCCGTGCGGGATCATGGATCAGTTCGCCTCCGCCTTCGGAAAGGAAGACCAGCTCATTCTGATCGACTGCCTCACCGGCGGGACGGAGATGGTGCCCTTCGCCGATCCCAACCTGACCATCCTCGTATCCAACACCAAGGTTTCCCACGAACTCTCCGACGGCGGCTATGCGGCGCGCCGGAAAAGCACGGAGGACGGCCTCGCCGCAATCGGCAAGCCGAGCTGGCGCGATGTGACACTTGCGGATCTCGAAGGCGCGGCAGGGGAAATGGATGAGGTGACCTTTCGCCGCGGACGTCACGTTGTCGGCGAGATCGGCCGCACGATCGCAGCGGCGCATGCCCTCAAATCTCGGTTTTTCGCCACGCTCGGCGGCCTCATGTACGCCAGCCACGATTCGCTGCGCGATGATTTCGAAGTTTCCTGCGCGGAGCTCGACCACCTCGTGAAAACCGCGCGCGGCCTTGAGGGAGTGATCGGCGCACGGATGACAGGCGGCGGTTTCGGCGGTTCCACGGTCACGCTCTGCCGGGCGGACAAGGCGGAAGCCATCGCCGCGGCTCTTGTCGCATCTTACGAGGCGGAGTTCGGTTTCGCCCCGGAAATCTTCGCCACCCGCCCGGCGGAGGGCGCGAGGTTGGCGTGAGGTTGTCCGTGCAAATGGGTTGCTCCATGGTTGCGCGGTACAGGAATTGTGTTTAGGGAAGGCGGCGCGCTGCGCCTCAGCTGAAATGAACTACGAGACCGACACATTCTGCGATGCGCTCTACGGGAAACTCCTCCAATCGGAGCTCCTGACCACGTATCAGGAGGCGTTCCGCTGCGCCACCGGGCTGCCGCTGAAGCTGGTGAAACTCGACGCCATGCCCCGCGAGATCTGCGCCGGGTTCGATAACGTGAGCCCGTTCTGCACGAAGCTGAATGTCTGCGAGAAAGCCTGCGGAGCCTGCGTCGATATCAACCGCCGCCTCGTCGAGGAGGCCGCGATCAATGGCCCTTCCTCCTGCAAATGCTTCACGGGCATGTCCGCGAGCGCCGTTCCCGTCCGCTGCGGCGGGTCATTGATTGGTATGCTGCGGACGGGACATGTGTTTCACAAAGTCCCCGAGCCAAAGGATTTCGAAAAGACCTCCGCCACACTATCGCGGCAGGGGCTGACCAAGGACGATATCGAAAAACTGCGCGAAGCGTATTTCCAGACCCGCGTGGTCGAGCCGGAGCGTTATCAGAGCATGGTCACGCTGTTGGCCACTTTCGGCGAGCAACTTAGCAAACACGCGGAGAAACTTGCCATCTCAAGCGATGGCGATGAGCCGGAGGCCGTGGCGCGCGCGAGGAAATTCATCGAGAAAACCCTCGCCGACCCGCTTCCGCTGCCACTTGTCGCGAGGCACGCCGGCCTGAGCGAATCCCATTTCTGCCGCGTTTTCAAGGAAGCCACAGGCCTCACGCTCACCGATTACATCAACCGCCGTCGCATCGAGTGGGCGAAGAAGGAGCTGCTCAAACCCCAGGCGCGCGTCTCCGAGATCGCGTTCCACATCGGCTACCAATCGCTCTCGCAATTCAACCGCAGCTTTGCCCGCTTCACCGGGAACTCCCCCACGAACTTCCGCCGCGAGGAACTTTCCAAGCTCGCGGTGGGCTGAGCTGTTTCCCCCTGCATTTCGTGAAAAGGCGTTTGAATGCCGCATATCGGCTGCTATAAAAGAGTTCCTCAGGAAAGATCCCAAGGATATTTTCCGTTACAAGAACCTTAGCAACCCAACAAATCATGAAAACCCGACGTATCGCCATTGCCATTGCCGCGCTTTTCCTTTCCCTGGGCCCCGCCCATGCCCGCACCTGGAAAAATTCCGACGGCACGAAAACCTTCGAGGGCGAGCTGAAAGCCTACAGCGCCGAGACCGGCAAGGTGACCGTCACACTGGCCAACGGCAAGGATCTGACCTTCACGCAAGACAAGCTTTCCGCGGATGACATCGCTTTCCTCAAGGAAACGGGCACCATCGCGCCCGCCCCTGCTCCCACCGCGGCCGCGTCCCCGGTGAAAGCCTCCGCCCTGCCCGATGTCCTCCCCGATCCCGATGGCAAGGAAGCGGATATGTCCAAGCCGGTGCAGGTTTTCGTCATGATGGGGCAGTCCAACATGGTGGGCTTCGGAAATCCAGGGCAGGTCAAGGGGGTTGCGGCAGAAAAATACCCATACCTTGTCGATGATGCCGGAAACTGGAACGTGCGGAAGGACGTGCGGAATGTCTTTTTCTGCATGGCACAACTGAAATACAACGATTGGTTAACCGCTGAAAACGGCAACGGCTCCGGGAAATTCGGGCCGGAAATCGGAATCGGGAATTATTTGGGTCACGCCATAGACGCCCCGGTCATGCTGCTGAAATCGTGCGTGGGCAATCGCGCCTTGGGCTGGGACCTGTTGCCTCCCAGTGCGGTAGGCACCGGAGCAAAAGGTGGATCATACCAAGGGGACTCCGAAAGCTCGAATCGGAAAGTCAGTGAAGCAGCCAAAGCAAAAAATGGCGGTTGGTATGCGGGCCTGCAGTACGATCAGGATGTGGGTGCCGCCCAAACCGCACTGAAGGATCTGGCCACGTATTATCCCGGCGGGACGAAATTCGAAGTGGCCGGATTCTTCTGGTGGCAGGGGGAAGCCGATCCAGCCAAGGGGAACGTGGAGACCTACGACAAGAACCTTGGATTTCTCTTCAACGACCTGAAGAAGGACTTCAACGCCCCGAATGCCAAGTTTGTTTTAGCCACATTGGGTGAACACGACAAAGACGCACCTCTCGCCCAAAAGATGTTTGCCTTCGCTGAAAACCCTGAATTCAAAGATCAGGCTGCGGTTTTCTTCTCGAAGCCTGTCTCCAAGGGCAGTGGCAACGGTCACTACGGTGGCGATGGAGAGACCTACATGAATGTCGGGGAAGGCATGGGCAAGGCCATGGCGGAGTTGCTCGCCCGGTAGGGACGATCCGGCTCGGTCGTCCCATTTCGGGAAAAAAATTCTCTTCAAGCGCCGCGCGGGCATTTAGTTTCCCCGCGTGGCGAATGTAGCGAAACAATCCCAGGGCAGCTCCCTCTGGAAAGACGCGTGGCACCGGCTGGCACATAATAAGCCGGCGCTTGTGAGTCTTGCCGTGCTGGTGATCGTGGTGGTGGCGTGTTTCATCGGGCCTTTCATGCCCTTTGTGAAGAACCCTACGACCATAAATCTCGCCAACCCTGCGGCCGCTCCCAACGGCGACCATTGGTTCGGCACCGACCAACTCGGGCGGGATCTCTTCGCGCGTGTGCTCTACGGCGGCCAGGTCTCGCTTCTCGTGGGCTTTGTCGCCACAGGTGTCGCGGTGATCATCGGTGTGATCTATGGCGCGGTGTCGGGCTATGTCGGCGGCAAGACCGATGCCGTGATGATGCGTTTCGTGGACATCCTCTTCGCCTTGCCTTTCCTCGTGCTGGTGATCCTTTTCGCGCTGGTGGTGGATGAGCCTTCCTCCGATTTCACCACCTGGATCATCGAGACGACCGGCTGGGAGCGCGACCGCGTGGCTCCCATCACCACGCTGATCCCGCTGTTCATCGCGATCGGCGCGATCGGCTGGCTCACCATCGCCCGCATCGTCCGCGCGCAGGTGCTGAGCGTGAAAAACCTCGATTTCGTGGAGGCTGCGGTCTCGCTGGGCCTGAGCCGTTTCCGCATCCTCTTTCGCCACATCCTGCCCAACGTGATCGGCCCCATCATCATCTACACCACGCTCGCGGTTCCGGGAATTATGCTGCTGGAAAGCGTGCTGTCATTCCTCGGCCTAGGCGTGAAACCGCCGAACTCCTCATGGGGCATCCTCATCAAGGAAGGTGCGGACCGCATGGAGGTCTCGCACTACCTGCTGCTCTTCCCCTCCCTGTTTTTCGCCGCCACACTCTTCGCGCTCAATTTCCTCGGCGACGGCCTCCGCGACGCGCTCGATCCGAAATCTTCGAAGGATTGAGGGTTTGCGGCTTGGAAAGCCCGTCCGCCTGTGGGAGAAATCCGTGGTGCATGTTTCCGCTCCCGGCGATATGGCCAAGCTCGATCCGGGCGCCAGGGGGATACTCGCATCTGCTCACCAAACCTTATGCGAATCGGGAATATGCCGGCGAATGATGGGTTAGATTGGCTCTATCCCCCGGTCTGCGAGATCTGCGGGCTGGGGCTTTCCGGCGGGAAGGCGCTTTGCGAACCCTGCGCGGAGGGTCTGCCGCGCATCGCACCGCCGTTCTGCGATGTCTGCGGCGAACATTTCCAAGGCCTCATCGACGGCCCATTCGACTGCCCGAACTGCAAGGAGATCTCGTTCCACTTCGAATTCGCAAGGGCGGCGATGCATCGCTCGGACTTGATCCTGGATCTCGTCCACCGCCTGAAATACGGTCGGGAAATCCATCTCGGCGCGGAGCTGGGGAGGTTGGCGTGCCGGGCATTCGCTGACAGGCGGCTGGCCGTGGCACTGGAGGAGAAATGGCCGCTGGTGCCGGTGCCGCTGCATCGCTACCGGCAGATGGAACGGCAGTTCAACCAGGCGGAGGAGATCGCGCGATCCATTTCCATGGAGACAGGGCTGCCCGTGTCGCGCCTGCTGAAGCGGGCGCGGCGCACCGAAACGCAGACCCGCCTGAGCAGGAAACAGCGGATGGAAAACCTGCGGGGCGCTTTCACGTTGCGTGAGTCTTTCCCAGAAAACGCCCCGCCCGGATATCTCCTCGTGGATGATGTTTTCACCACAGGCTCCACGGTGGACGAGTGCGCGAAGGTGCTGCGGAAAGCGGGAGCCGGCAGGATCGCGGTGCTTACAGTGATGCGAGGGTGATCGCTCGGAAATCGACTTTCATCACCACGCCCCCGTGCATCTGGAAGCCGACGGGCCCCTTCTCCTTCGCGGTTTCGGAGGTGTAGGTCATCACCTCCTTGCCGTTGAGCTCGACGTTATAGACGGCACCCTTCGCGGTGATTTTCATGGTGTTCCACTCGCCTTCCTTGAGCAGTTCCGCGACGCACTTTGCCTCGACCGGATAGCCTTTCCCGACAATATAGGGTGAGGCGGTCATGTCGCGCTTGAGGGATCCGGAGATACCGATCTGGATCTGGTCGTTCTCATGGCGCAGGAAAACGCCGGAGTCGATCTTGCCCTCGAACCTGAATTCGCAGGACAACACGAAGTCCGCGTATTCCTTTTCCGTCCAGAGGATGGAACCCTGCTTCTTCTCGTTGCTGGTACCGGTGAGCACACCATCGGCTGCCGTCCAGACAACCGCGCCGGCCGTTTTCCAACCGGCCAGGGATCTGCCGTCGAAGATCGCTTCGGGAGCGGCGTGGGAAATGAGGGTGGCGGCGAAAAAACAGGTCAGGATTTTCATCCGTTGGTTACATTTTCTCGGGTCCGGATGTTTCGGATTTCGTGGGAAAAATCCGGACGAAGACGATGCAGCATGCGAAACAGACGCCGAGAGCGGCGAGTGGCAGGAGGCCGGATTTCAGGTCGTTGCCGATGACCCATTGGGGAAGCGGGGACTCGATATTCATGCCGCGAACCATGGAGATGGTCTTTAGGGCGAGAACCAAGCCTGCATGCAGGCCGATGGGCAGCCAGAGGGAAAAGGTACGGATGCGGCACCAGCCGAGCAGCAAACCGGTGAGGGTTAGCATGGTGAAATCGGTAATGAAAAACAGCGGGTTTGCGAAGTGGCCGAGCGTGCCGCCGAGGATTTCAAACCCCGCATACCAGGCGCGGGGATCCGCGATGACCATCCCGTCCGGTGGGCTGAGGAAATGGACGATAGAAAACATCACTGAACTCCCGATCCACGCCGTGCGAACCGAATATGTCCGCAGCCATAGCCCCAGCAATAGGCCGCGGAACAAAAGCTCCTCGATGATCCCTACCCCGAGCGCAGGCACGAAAGCCTTGGAGAAAAATTTCGCGATGGAAAGTCCGGTTTCCCGTGGGACAGCTGCGCCGCATGCTTCGAGAACGAGAGCCAGTGCGCCAAGCGAGGCCGATCCTATCAGCAATCCGCCGACAAGATGCGTGAGGCGTTCGCTCCACGGCGATCTCCGAAGGGCGCAAACATCGGCCAACGGATCGCGCGGCAGGCTTTTCACGCGCCGGATGAGCAATGGCAACAGCGCCAGCGCGGAGATCAGCAGTGAACGGGAAAAGTAGCGGTCGGGCTTGGCTCGACCTGCGGATGAGGCGATCGACTCAACCGCAGCAGGGTAGTCGACCAGCTCCGTGCTCGCGAATAAAGCCTTGCCCCAACCGTAGAGATGCGGCGTGAGCAGGGCCGCCGCGAAGAGAGAGGCGGCCAGCCAGAGAATGATCGCCCCGGCCTCTGACTTCAGGAAACGCATCAGTCGGGTTTCCTTTGCGCGAAGAGCCACCTGATGACCTCGGGATCCTTGTAGGTCTGAGTCCACGAATCATGTCCGACGCCGGGATATTCTCGGATCGTGGCCTTGCCGCCGATGTTTCCGAGAGCCTTGGCCATGATGTTGCTAGCCTCGGGAGGCACGACGCTGTCGGCTGCCCCATGGTAGATGCGGATCGGGACGTGCTTGAAGCTTGGCGCCGTTTTTTTGTCACCCCCGCCGCAGATCGGGATCGCGGCAGCCCATGTTTGCGGGGCACGGGCCAGCAGATCCCATGTGCCGAAGCCACCCATGGAAAGCCCGGTCACATAGATGCGCTTGCGGTCGATGGGATGTTTCACCGCGGTTTCCTCGATCAGGGCGAGCGCGGCTGCGAGCAGCGGATTTTCACCTCCGGCATCCTTGAGCCCGAGCCGGTCGGGCGTCGGCTCCGCCCACCAGCGTTCCGGCGGGCATTGGGGGGCGATGAGGAAAATCGGCTCCCCCAGATCCGCCGCGCCCTTGAGTATGTCGTTCACGCCGTGCTTGAGCTGCGCCTTGTTGTCCGTGCCTCGCGCGCCCGAGCCGTGCAGAAACAGGACGAGCGGGTATTGTTTCCCCTCCTCCGTTTTCTCAGGTGCCGAGAAACGGTAAAGCACTTCCGTCCTGTTGGTGGCCTTGAAGGTCATCGGCACCGGTTCGGCAAACGCGGTCGTTATCGTGAGGATGGCAGCGAAGGCTTTCATGGGCTGTTAGGAAATGCTTTCCGCTCCGAAAAAAGGAACGAGCGCGGCGGGGATTTTGATCGATCCATCGGCCTGCTGGCATTGCTCCAACAGCGCGACATAGAGCCGCGGCAGTGCGGTGCCGGAACCGTTGAGGGTGTGTGGGAAACGGTTTTTCCCTTCCTTGTCCTTGAAACGCAGCTTCATCCGCCGCGCCTGGTAATCGCCGAAACACGAGCAGCTCGACACCTCCAGGTATTTCCCGTGGCCGGGTGCCCAGACCTCGATGTCATAAGTCTTCGCCGAGGACTGCCCGATGTCTCCGGTGCAAAGCTCGATCACGCGGTAATGAAGGCCGAGCTTTTGCAAAATGCTTTCGGCGTGCGAGGTGAGTTCCTCCAGCACTTGGAAACCCGTCTCCGGATCGACGATCTGGACAAGCTCCACCTTATCAAACTGGTGCATGCGGATGATGCCCTTGTTGTCGCGCCCCGCGGAGCCCGCCTCGCGGCGGAAGCATGGCGTGTAGGCCACGAGCTTGATCGGAAGGTCGGATTCGGCGACGATGGTGTCGCGGTAAAGGTTTGTCACCGGCACCTCGGCGGTGGGGGCGAGGAAAAGGGTGTTGCGTCCGTCGTTTTCCGAAGGCTCGGTGCCATACATGTCGTCCTCGAACTTCGGCAACTGCCCGGTGCCCTCCATGCACTCGCGCAGCACGAGGTGCGGCACGTTGACCTCCTCGTAGCCGTTTTCCGTCTGCGTATCCAACAGGAACTGGATCAGCGCCCGCTCCAGCTTCGCGCCCTTGCCGCGATACACCGCAAAGCCCGATCCGGCGATGCGGATCGCATCATCCCACGAGATCAGGCCGTGTTTTGTGGCGAGCTCCACATGATCCTTCGGCTCGGAAATTTCCGGTTTCGCGCCCCATTCGCGGACGACGGGGTTCGCCTCCTCGCTGTCGCCCGCCGGGCATTGCGCGTGGGGGAGGTTGGGGATGTTGAGGAGCAGGTCCGTCTGCTTCGCGGAGGCGGTCTCGGCCTCGCTGTCGTGCTTGGAAATCTCGTCGTTGATGCCGCGAACCTCCGCCTCGATGGCCGAGCTGTCCTCGCCCTTCGCCTTCATCATCCCGATCTGTTTCGAGATCGTCTTGCGCTTGTTCTGGAGCTCCTGCTTAGCGGTTTCCGCCGCGCGCCGCGCCTCATCGCAGGCCAGCACCTCGTCGATCAGTTTCCAATGATCCCCGCCGCGCGCCTTGAGCCGCATCTTCACCTCTTCCGCCTGTTCCCGTATGACCTTGATGTCCAGCATTGCGGGCGGAGTTTCGTGGAGCGGTGGGCATGATGGCAAGGTCAAGTTCCGATGCTTTCCGGCCGCAAAGCCGGCCTTTTCCGCTCTCAGGATTTCTACACTAGGGAAGCACAGTCACCAAACTTTGTCAGAAATAAGTGATTGAACCGCGAAGGCGCTAAGACGCGAAGCAAATACAATGAGAATTTATGGTTTTAGATGAATGGAATCTGAGAAAACTTCGCGACTTAGCGCCTTCGCGGTTCTCTTTCTAGTGTAGGGAACCCTGTTTCCACCCTTCTGACAGCGGGGTTGACGGGTAGGCGCATCCATGCACAATCCCGCCGCTGCGCCGGAAAAGCCGTTTGCGGCACAAGCAACACCCGGTCTCGAACGACCATTCCATACAGAAAATTATGACCACCATCGCCATCAACGGTTTCGGACGCATCGGACGCCTCGTGTTCCGCGCGCTCGTCGAACAAGGCCACCTCGGCACCACATTCAAAGTCGCCGCCGTCGGTGACATCGTCCCGGCCGACAACCTCGCCTACCTCCTCAAGTACGACTCCACGCAAGGCAAGTTCGCCGGCGAGGTCTCCTCCAAGAAATCCTCACCGGAGCTTGAGGAAGACGACATCATCGTGGTCAACGGCCACGAGATCAAGGTGGTTTCCGCCCGCACTCCCGACGGCCTGCCATGGAAAGAGCTCGGCGTTGAGGTCGTGATCGAGTCCACCGGACTTTTCACCGCCGCCGACAAGGCACGCGGCCACATCACCGCCGGCGCGAAAAAAGTCATCATCTCCGCACCTGCGCAAGGCGAGGACGGCACCTTTGTCCAGGGCGTCAACGACGAGCTCTACGATCCCGCCAACCACCACATCATTTCCAATGCGAGCTGCACCACAAACTGCCTCGCTCCCATCGTGCACGTCCTCCTCAAGGAAGGGTTCGGCATCAAGGAAGGCCTGATGACCACCATCCACTCCTACACCGCCACACAGAAAACCGTGGACGGCCCGTCCAAGAAGGATTGGAAAGGCGGACGCTCGGCCGCGATCAACATCATCCCTTCCACCACCGGAGCCGCGAAGGCCGTCGCCCTCGTTTGCCCGGAAGTGAAAGGCAAGCTCACCGGCATGGCCTTCCGCGTGCCGACCCCGACCGTTTCCGCCGTCGATCTCACCGTTAAGACCGAGAAGGAAACCTCTCTCGCCGAGATCAAGGCCGCTCTCAAGAAGGCGTCCGAGACCTACCTCAAGGGCATCCTCGCCTATACCGAGGACGAAGTGGTCTCCACCGACTTTATCCACGACGCGCACTCCTCGATCTTCGACGCAGGCTCCTCCATCGAGCTCAACAGCACTTTCTTCAAGCTGGTCAGCTGGTATGACAACGAGTGGGGCTACTCGAACCGCGTGATCGAGCTCCTCGACGACGTCGTCAAGAAGGGCATCTGATCCGAAACGTTTCCCGAAGCGGGCCGCCCGGAAGGGCTGGTCCGCTTTTTGCGTCCGGGCGCCGACTTCCCGCGAAATCGCAGGTTTTCTCCTTAGTTTAGGAAACCTGCGACTTCGCGGGGGCGTCGGTGATTGACAGCGGGGAAACGCCCGGACTAGGGCAATGGCGGCGATTGTTAGCTGTCCCGGATTTTTCGCCCACCAAAACCTCGCCATGACCGTGCCCGCGACAAACCGCGCCATCCAGCT
The DNA here is from genome assembly GCA_027485615.1 of Verrucomicrobiaceae bacterium. Classification (GTDB taxonomy): domain Bacteria; phylum Verrucomicrobiota; class Verrucomicrobiia; order Verrucomicrobiales; family Akkermansiaceae; genus Luteolibacter. The sequence goes on along the minus strand of JAIXQS010000144.1, from coordinate 71,682 downwards.
CGACGGGCTGCGTGCGCTCGCGATGCTGGGCATCTGCTGGGATCATTGGGTGCCGGAGGCGTGGAATCTCGGGCTGCCCTACGAGGTGGGGCTCTACTTTTTCCTGGTGCTCACGGGATATCTCATCACCGGTTCCCTGCTGCGCACGCGCGACAAGCAGGAAGCCTTGGGATCGGGCTGGCGCTGGCGGGCGTGGAAAGATTTCCAGTGGCGGCGTGGTCTGCGCATCATGGTGCCGTATTATGTGGCTTTGGCTGTCGCCTTGGTTTTCCTGGCGCCGCGGATCGGGCCCCACATCCATTGGTATCTCCTCTACCTCACCAACTTCCACATCGCCCTGCTCGGCGAATGGCCGCACGGCACCTCGCATTTCTGGTCCATCGCGATCCAGCAGCAGTTCTATCTTTTCTGGCCGGCCTTGGTCTGGCTGGTGCCGAAGCGATTCCTCGCCCCGGCTATGATCCTTTTCGCAGCGATCGCACCGCTGTCGCGGTATTACGAACACCTGTTCATGCCGCCCTTCGTCTGGCCGCACAAGCTGAGCTGGGGTTGGTTCGATTTCTTCGGTATCGGCGGACTCATGGCGCTGGCGGTGCACCGGGGTTTCCCGCTTTCATCGAGGTTCTGGAAAATACTCATGATCGCCGGCTGCGGCGCTTACGCGGTGCTGGAGTTCGGCCCGCGGTTCGGCCTGCCACCGAACCGGATCGGGCCGTTCTTTGGATCCATCCTTTCGCTGGGGCTGTGCGGAGTGATCGCGACCGCCTCGCTGGGCTGGAACAACTTCGCCGGACGCTTCCTGGAAACCGAATTCCTCCAGAAAGTGGGCCTGCTTTCCTACGGCATCTACCTCTACCACAACCTCGCGCCCATCATCCTGGGGAAACTCATGTTCTTCCTGTGGTGGGGGCCTTACGCCGAGAGCGCGCCGCTCATCATCGTGCGGATCGCGCTCGCCGCCGCGCTCACGTGGGGCTTGACGATGCTTTCCTGGAAATACATCGAGACCCCGCTCGGCAGGATGAGGTCGAGGAAAACCTAGGCCATCTGATCCGAGGAGCGCAGCAGGATATCGCCGATCTCGACATGCGGTGGAGCGGTCAGGATCGTCATGATGCAGTGCGCGACGTCCTCCGGCTCGAGCATTTTCATCCCAGCGCGGGTTTGTGAGAGAGCTTCCTCACGGCCTCGGAAATAGTTGTCGAGCAGCGGCGTATCGACGAAGCCCGGCGAGACGCAGGCGACCTGGATTGGCGAGCGCGCGGCCTTCAGCTCCGAGCGCAGCGCGTCGCTGATCGCGCGGACGGCGAATTTCGTCGGCGCGTAAAATCCGCCGGAAGGCGGCACGCGGTGGCCGGACATCGAGGAAACGTTCACGATGCGCCCCCCCGCTTTCGGGAAATGTTTCAGCGAGAACTGGCAGCACAACGTCAGCGCGAGGACGTTCACGCGCCACATCTCCTCCCAGTCCTGTGGGTTGCCATCGATGATGCGGGACAGGTATGCGACGCCCGCGCAGTTCACAAGCCCGTCGATTTTCCCGAGCCGGGTGAAGATACCGGAAACATCCTCGCGCGAGGTGAGATCCGCCACGATCGGTGAAACATCCGGATGCAACAACGCCGGCCGCCGCGTGACCCCCAGCACGTTCGCTCCATGCCCCAGCAGCTGCCCGCACAAAGCCGCCCCGATTCCGCTCGAAGCGCCCGTGACGAGAAAGGTTTTTCCGGTGAGTGAGGTCATTTGGCGAGGGGGATCCGGATCGCGCCGGAAGCGGGGGGCGCGTCGTCGAAGAGCGAAGCCAGATCGGGCAGATCGGCGGCGCTGTGGGCGGGCTGGGAGGAGGTGATTTTTCCATCCTGGAAAACGAAGGCTCCCGGCATCTGGAGGCCGTCGCCGGCGAGGTGGCCGATGCCGCAGCCTTTCATAACCGCGATGAACCCGCGCCACCAGACCTGCGGGCCGAAGAGCTCGATGAAGCCGCCCTTCCCGAGGCCGAAAGCGCGGTAGAGCTCGCAGCGCGGATCGGCGATGCGTGGCACGTCGGAGTTCTCGCCGAGGTAGCCGATTTCCTCGCCGGATTTCAGCATGTGGACGAGGACGAGGGACGCCCCGTGGCGCTGCGCCTGCTGCTCCAGTTCCTGCAGGCCGCGCAGGATCTGGCGGGTGAAGGTGCAGCCGAAATGGCGGAGGAAAACGAGCACGAGCGGACGTTTCGCGGAGGCCTCGGTGAGAGTCTCGCCGGTGGAGAGCTGGTAGATCGTCGCGGCCTCAGCGACTGAGTAGGGGGTGTTGCGGGAAGGCGGGATGCCGGCGTGGGCGCGCAGCGCGGCCCAGAGGATGGCGCCGTAGGGGATGATCCAGGCGATGTCATCGAGAATCAGGAAAAACAGCGATGCGGCGGGGAGGGTGTTGGCGGAAACGGCGAAGGCGACGATCACCGTGGCGGCCACCGATTTCGCGAAGCCGAGGAGGACGATGAGCCAATGGCGGACTGGATCGGAAGCGGCGAGGAGAAGGGCGAAACCGAGGAAGCCGGAGATGATGCCGAGCGTGCGCCAAAGCATAGGGTGGTTGGGGCGCGGGATGACGAGCAGGTCGAAGCCGTGGAACGGCCACAGGTTCGTCCAGAACGCGAAAAGGATGTGATAGGCCGCGCCGATAATCAGGGCGAGCCGCATCCAGCGTTTTGTGAGGCAATTTTCCCCAAGGCAGCTTATCGTCATGGCGAAGGATATCGGCGAAGTTTGGGCGCGCAACGGGAGATTTTCAGACCCCGCCGAGGATGCGCGCCTGGTCGAAATCGTACGGCGTCATTTCGAGCTGCACCGCCGCGCCATCGGGAAACTCCGTTCCCGCGTCGGTCAGTTTTTTGGAAAGGTGGCCGAGCACGACCTTGCCGTTCATCAACTCGATGCGGTAGAGGATCTCGCCCTTGCGTTCGAGCACGGTTCCGGTGGTTTCGATGGCGGCTTCGGGCATGGCAGGAGCATCAACCGAGATCGCGCCAACGCACAAGCCCGGCCAGCGGCATTTCCCCATCCGGGTGCCAGAAAATCCCCGGATCCTGCGCCTTGCCCGCCCCGCAGATCCGTGGCGGCGCGATTCCATCGAGCCGCGCCGCTTCCGTGATCGGCTCAACGACGGCGGTGGAGAGGAATCGGATTTCCGCGCCCAGGGTCGCCTCTGAAATTTCCTCCGGCATGGGCATGACCGTCACGAACCCGCAGCCCGGGCCCGGAGTGAGCAGGGTGGCTTCGCCATCGCGGACGACCGTCCAGTTCACCGAGCCGTGGCTATCGCGGAGGGATGCGTCGGCTCCGTTGGCGATGCGGAAACGGGTCAGCTCGCGGGCATTGCGGACACCTCCCGCTTCGGAGAGATCGGCGACCGGAAATGAATCATACGATTCCATCGCCGCGGCGAGTTTTTCGCAAAAGCTTTCGGCATCGCCTTGGAAGTAAACCGCGCGCACCGAGAGGCAGCCGCGCTGGCCATAGCGAAGGATGTCCGCCGCCAGATCCGCCGCCAATCCCTCGCGCTCCGCGAACACGAAGGCCGCGCTGAGCTTCGGGCCGTGGGGGATAATCCGGGTTTCCGACGAAAGCCATCCGCGAAAGAACGCCATTGTTTCCGCGCCTCCGTACACCACCGCCACCTCCGGCGCGCGCCATTCCTCAGGCAGCTCGCGGCGCACTTCCAACCCATCGATTCCGCCCGCCCAATCCTCGAACTCCGGCAAGCCTGCCGAGGGCACTTTCACCCAACTCCGGCAGCCGACCAACATCGCGCGGAACACGGATTGGAACGCGGCGTGCGGCGTGTTACCGCTGACGACATGCAGCACCGGGCCGCGCGCCTCCACCCGCGATCCATCCACCCACGTCTCCAGCCGCCGCGAATCACCAAGCTCGGCGTTCAGCCATTTTACGAGGGTATCGGCATCGTAAGCGCCCACCCATTTCTCCAGCGTCTGCCGACTGGAAACGAGGAAGGCGATGCGCTGAGCGAGGTTTTTCATTTGCCGAAATCCCATGGGTTGAACAGCGCGATCCCCGCAGCCTCGAAATTGGCGGTATTGCGCGTGGCGAGTGTGAGGCCGTGGACATTTGCAGTCGCTGCGATGAGCGAGTCGTTCAATGACATTCCGTGTGCGGCGCGGTAATCTGCGGCCAACTGGGCGACTTCAATATCGACGGGTAGAATGATATATATCGATTTTGCCACAAGAATCTCCTGATACCAATCCGCGAGCCTCGCCGCGAATCCGGGATCGCGGAACGCGACCTTTTTCGCGCCGTAGCGAATCTCGTTCATCGTGATCACGCTCACGTAGGCTGGCGACCCGCCTTCCGAAGCCTGCCACGCGATGACGGAGGGCGCGGCCTTCGATTTTTTCCTGAGTTCGGAAAGAGCCACCGTATCAAGAAGTGTCGGCATCAGTCCTCAAAGTTGAACTCCCTGATCTTCATGGTCTTCCGGTCTTCCAGGGGGAAATCCCTGTCGAGATACGGATCATTCTCGTCACCGCTGAAGGCATCCATCCAGGTCTTCGGTTTTTCCGATTTGGCCGCCCTCGCCTCGATCTCCCGGCGCATGAGTTCCGCCGTCCATGCGGAAAGGGATTTCGACTCGTCCACGGCAAGATGACGGGCGGCCTTGCAGAGGTCGTCGGGGATTTTCAGGGTGACGTTCATGGCTTCGTGCTGCACGATTGCACGGTTGCACGGCGGAATCAAGTCCACTTTTTACCCTTTCATCACATCCTCCACGCCCCGCGAGCAGCCCCTTGCCAACGCTGCCGGATCACGGCCGAGCAGGATGAATTCCCGCTCACCCACCGCGATGGCGAGATCCTGCGTCCTGATCGCGGCGACGGTGTCTAGGTTCGCGAGGTCGATGATTTCCAGGTATCCGATCTCGCCGTATGAGGCCGCTTCGCCGGTGTGGACGTCCACGATACGCACCGCCGTCCATGGCGGGCCGGTATGCGTTTGCGCGTCGCCCCATTTGTAGAATTGGGAAAACAGCTCAGTCATTCCGTATTCGTTGAGGATGCGGGATTCCGGCACGCCGAAATGAGCGGAGAGGCGGGCGCGCACCTGCTCTGGCGCAAAACTTTGCCGCAGCCCTTTGCCGCCGCCGGTTTCGAAAATCCACGAGCCTTCCGGCAGGCTGACGGGAGCCATTTCATCGCAAGCCCGCAGCAGGGCCAGCGATGTCCCGAGCACCGCCGCCGGGCCGCTGGGGGCGAATTTCTCTACCGTGATCCTGCCATCGGAGTCGATCAGCCACTCGCCGTTTTTGTCGAAAATTCCGAACATCCGCACCAGCGAGGAATGCGGTGCGTCCTCGGGGCGTTGTGAGAAAAACCATGGCCGCCGGATCTCCGGTAAACCTAGTAGTTGCCACGCGCCAAGCACTGAAGCCTCATACAACCCCAGATCGCGGAACTCATGTTTCCCCTTTGTCTCGGTCGTCGTGCCGGAGGTCAGGAAATGGCCCGTGATTTCGCCTTCCGGAAAGCCGCGCAGCGCCACGCCGGGAAGCTTGAAGACATCCGTCGGCAGCGCCGGGATCTCGCGCCATGAGATGGTGTTCTCTGGATTTTTCCCGAGCGCCTCGCAGTACTTCCGGTAGGCCGCGTTTTCCGCGAACTGGTGCCAGAACACCTCCAGGGAAAGCTCCGCGAAATCGCCTTTCGCGCCGCCCATCCATTCCAGCAGGCGTGATTTCAGGTGCATGGCGTTTACAAAAGAGAAGGGAATTCAACCGCAGATGGACGGGATGGACGCAGATTAAGAAGGATGTTGGATGTGAGGTCTGGAGCGCGAGCGTCAGCTCGAACCTAGATCTTTTTGTTCATCTGCGGTTCAAAATTCCTCAATGACTGGCGTGGTGGATCGCCAGCAGCTTGATGAGCAGATCCTCGATGAACTCAAGCGGGATCTGGTTCGGGCCGTCGGAAAGCGCGTTCGCGGGGTCGGAGTGGACTTCCATGAACAGCCCGTCGATCCCTGTCGCGACCGCGGCGCGCGCGAGCACGGGAGCCAGTTCGCCGTCGCCGCCCGTCGATCCGCCGAGGCCGCCGGGGCGTTGCACCGAGTGGGTGGCGTCGAAAATCACCGGGATGCCTTCTTTCCGCATGAGGTAAAGCGAGCGCATGTCCACCACGAGGTTGTTGTAGCCGAAGGTCGTGCCGCGCTCGGTGATGAGGAAACGCTCGCATCCGAAGGAGCGCATTTTTTCCGCGATGTTCACGGTATCGAGCGGCGCAAGGAACTGGCCTTTTTTCACGTTCACCACACGCCCGGTTTTAGCCGCCGCTTCCAGCAGATCTGTCTGGCGGCAGAGGAACGCGGGGATCTGCAGGAGATCGATATGCTCGGCGGCGATCTCCGCCTGCTCCGCCGTGTGGATGTCGGTGGTGACGGGGCATTTCAGCTCCTTGGAAATGTCCCCGAGGATGCGGCAGCCCTCCTTGATGCCCGGGCCGCGGAAGGAGCCGACCGATGTCCGGTTCGCCTTGTCGAAGGAGGCCTTGAAAACGAAGGGGATGCCGGTGCGATCTGCGATCTCCTTGAGCGAGCGCGCCATCTCCCAGGCGAATTTCTCGCTCTCCAGCGCGCAGGGGCCGAGGATGAAAAACGGGGTGGGGCCGCCGACGGGGACGTGTGCGATCTGGAAAGGTGCAAAGGTTTTCATGGGCGGGTTATTCGGATTCGTCGAGGGCGGTGTTGTAGAGTGGAAGGAGGTTTTTCAAAGCCATTTCGAGCAGCTTTGCCTCGGTATCCGTAAGGTTGCCTGCCGTTTTCACGCGCAGCATGCCTAGGGAATCGATCACCGATTTCGCGGCGCGGAGGTTCACGGTGTTCTCGCCGGTGGTGGGGTTCGGGATCTGGCCGAGGAACATGCCCGCGTTCTGGGCCTGTAGCAGGATGAATTCATTGAAACGGGGATCGGCTTCGGGCAAGGACGGCATGGAGCGAGATTCAACGACCACCCGGCTCGTGGCAAGGACGTAGAAAGTCCGCGAGCCGGGATGATGCTTGACGCGCTTTGAGGTCGGTTCCTACCTTTGGCGAGTGTCGGGGTCACGATGATCCCTGCAATTCAACAAACACCATAAACTTACCTCCCGTGGAACTGCAAGAAATCCGTCGCATCGTGGAACTGATGAACGAGCATGGGCTTACCCATTTCGATCTCTCCAAAAAGGATTTTCACCTGAAGCTGAAGAAAGGGCCTGACATGGAGGAACTGGGTGCGCTTTACGCCAGCATGCCATCCTCTCCCCAGCAATCCTTCTCCGCGCCACAACTCCAGGCCGCTGCGCCTGTGGCTGTGGCGGCAACACCCGCCCCAGACGGCGCGGATATCACTTCACCGATGGTCGGCACCTATTACCGCAAGCCCGCCCCCGACGCACCGAACTTCGTGGAGGTCGGCACCGCCGTTTCCGAAGGGCAGACTCTCTGCATCATCGAGGCGATGAAGGTGATGAACGAGATCAAGGCGGAGCGCTCCGGCACGATCTGCGCGCTGGTGGCCACCGACGGAAATCCCGTGCAATACGGCGACGTCCTTTTCCGCATCAAGTGATGGGTGTGTTTTCCTCCCTGAAAACCGAAGACTGAAACCTAGCAAACTCACTAAATGTTCAACAAAGTCCTGGTCGCGAACCGCGGCGAGATCGCTCTCCGCATCATCCGCGCCTGCCGCGAGCTCGGCGTGCATTCGGTGGCGGTCTATTCGGAGGCGGATGTCGATTCCATGCACGTCCAGCTCGCCGACGAGGCGGTCTGCATCGGCCCCGGCCCGAGCAAGGACAGCTACCTCAAGCCCGACCGCATCATCGCCGCCGCCGAGATCACCGGTGCGGATGCGATCCATCCCGGCTACGGGTTCCTCTCGGAAAACGCCCGCTTCGCCGAAATCTGCGAGACTTCCGGCATCGTTTTCATCGGCCCCTCCGCGGATGTGATCCGCATGATGGGCGACAAGGCGACGGCACGCGCCACCGCCGTCGCGAACGGCGTGCCGATCACCCCCGGCTCTGAAATCATCCATGACCCCGACGAAGCCCTTGCGAAAGCGATGGAGATCGGCCTGCCGGTGATGATCAAGGCCACGGCCGGCGGCGGCGGGCGCGGCATGCGGCCCTGCTTCAAGGCGGAGGAATTCAAATCCCTTTTCCAGGCCGCCTCCAACGAGGCCATGGCCTGCTTCGGAAACGGCGAATGCTACCTTGAGAAACTGGTGCTCAACCCGCACCACATCGAGTTCCAGGTGATCGCCGATTCGCACGGCCATTTCATCCATCTCGGCGAGCGCGATTGCTCGATGCAGCGGCGCAACCAGAAGATCATCGAGGAATGCCCCTCGCCCCTCCTTACCCCGGAAATGCGCGAGCGCATGGGCGCGGCCTCCGTGAATCTCATCAAGGCGATCAATTACCAGAACGCCGGCACGATCGAGTATCTCGTCGATGAGGCGGGCGAGAATTTCTACTTCATGGAGATGAACACCCGCATCCAGGTGGAGCATCCCGTGACCGAGGAGGTGATGGGCTGCGAGCTGATCAAGGAGCAGATCCGCGTCGCCGCCGGGGAATCGCTTTCCCGCCACGTGCTCGAGGTGAACCCGCGCGGCCATGCCATCGAGTGCCGCATCAACGCGGAGGATCCCTACGACAAGTTCATGCCCAGCCCCGGCACGATCTCGCTCTGGTACGCGCCGGGCGGGAAAGGTGTCCGTGTCGATACCCACGTCTATTCCGGCTACTCGGTGCCGCCGTATTACGACTCGATGATCGCCAAGCTCATCGTCACGGGAGCCACCCGCGAGATCGCCATCGCCCGCATGAAGCGCGCCCTCGGTGAGTTCATGATCCACGGCATCAAGACGACCATCCCCTTCCAGCAGGAAATCCTCAACCATCCGGATTTCGCCGCCGGAACCTACGACATCGGCTGGGTCGGAAGATTCCTTGAGGAAAAAGGGCTGTGAAAATCCGCGCTGATGCCCGGCTCTACGGGATCGTTGATTTCGGATACGTCGCCGAAGATGCGATGGAAAAAGTAGCGGCCGACCTCCTCGCCGGAGGGGTGGATATCCTTCAGCTCCGTGCGAAGGGAATCCCCTTGGAAACCGTTTCCAGCGTCGCCGTGAAGATCATCCCGCTTTGCAGGATGGCGGGCGTCCCGTTCATCCTCAACGACCACCCGGAGCTCGCCGCGGAGCTCGGTGCCGACGGCGTCCACATTGGCCAGGACGACGGGGCTATCTACGAGGTTCGTAGTAAAATTGGAGCCGACATGATCATCGGTCGCTCCACCCACAGCCTCGCGCAAGCCCGCCAAGCTCTCGCCGACGGCGCTGATTACATCGGCTTCGGCCCCTTGTTCCCGACACCGACAAAGGCCGGCCGCCCGGCGATCGGCCTCGGGGACATCGCGGAAATGGAGCGCGAGGTCGGATCCAAGGTTCCTGCGTTCTGCATCGGCGGGATCAAGCCCGAAAACCTCGCCGAAATCATCGCCTCTGGCGCGCGTCGCTGCGTGGTCGTTTCCCACCTCCTCACCGCCCCCGATATTTCCGCAGCGACATTCGCCGTGAAATCCGCCATGCTCCGCCTGTGATCCAACTCGCACAAAACCAGCTCTGGAAACAGGGCGACCGCTATCTCCGCATCGTCGTCTGGGAACGCCTCGCGATCCGCTACAAGGAGACCGACAGTCCCGACGCCGCGGAAGGAACCATCCACGATGTGACCAAGAAGGAATTCTGCCGCCTGCTCAAGGGCGCGGAGCTGGTGGAGGGTTGAAATACCATATCCCTGTCGCGCGCTCCCTTAGTGGCACAATCAGGCTTTTCATAATCCTTAGGCGTGCCCGGGCATCAGGCCGATCTGCTCCTCTAGCAGCCGAATCTGGCGGCTTGGCGAGGAAATTAATGGAAAAGTTCATAGCCGCACGGCATGAACTTCGGAAGAAGGCGGCATTATGCGAATGCTCCGTCCTGTGTCATTCTTATCCCGTAACGAAAACGAATATGTCAAATCTCACCATCCGCCGCTCCTCCGAACGTGGCCATGCGAACCACGGCTGGTTGGACAGTTATCACACATTCAGCTTCGCCGATTACTACGATCCCGCCCACATGGGATTCCGCAGCCTTCGCGTGATCAACCAGGACAAGGTCGCGTCCGGCGCGGGCTTTCCGACGCACCCACACCGCGATATGGAAATTTTCAGCTACGTCGTTTCCGGCACCATCGCCCACAAGGACAGCATGGGAAATGGCCGCGAGCTCAAGCCCGGCCAGATCCAACTGATGAGCGCCGGATCCGGCGTGACCCATTCCGAGTTCAACCCCTCGAAGACCGAGCCGCTTCATCTCCTGCAAATATGGATACTGCCTGAAGCGCGCGGCCTCACGCCCAGCTACACCGAGTGGCATCCGACACCCGCCTCTGAAAGCGCGGCCAAGGTGCTCGTGATTTCGCCAGATGGCCGTGAAAATTCCGCCACAATCCACCAGGACGCCGATGTCTATCGCGTCCGCCTGAAAGTGGGGGAAAGTATTTCCCACGACCTCGCGGCCGGCCGTGGCCTGTGGTTCCAGATCATCGAGGGAGAACTCACCGCTGGTGAAACCACCCTCCGCCCCGGCGACGCCGCCAGCACGGAAACCCCCGGCTCAGTCCATTTCACCGCCACCGAGGACAGCGAGGCGCTGCTCTTCGACCTGGCCTGAAACCAACAAAGACAAAACATGAAACACGCAAAAAAAATCGCTGGAGGCCTTCTCGGCCTGATCTTCGTATTCTTATGAAATTCGCTAACGCTCATCTGGTTTTCGCGTCCATTCGTGGTTAGATCTTTCGCGTGACCGATCCCGTCCGCGCCGACAAAGCCCATTGCTGGCATCCTTTCACGCGCCAGTCCGCGTGGTGTGATCCCGCGCACGAGCCGCTGATGATCGTCCGCGCCGAGGGCGTTTGGCTCTACGATTCCAAGGGCAACCGCTACCTCGACGGCAACTCCTCGATCTGGACGAACATCCACGGCCACTGCCGCCCGGAGATCGCGGAGGCCATTGCGAAACAAGCCGCCACCCTCGACCACTCGTCGTATCTAGGCCTTGGCCATCCGCTGGCCTCGGAGCTGGCGGAGAAACTCGTTTCCTTTTTCCCGCCGCATACGCTGGAGCGCGTTTTCTTCTCCGATAACGGCTCCACTGCCGTCGAGGCGGCGCTTAAGATGTCGCTCCAATCCAGGTTGCAGACGGGGCAGGGGAGCCGGACGCGCTTCCTCGCGTTCGACAACGCCTATCACGGCGACACCCTCGGCGCGGCCTCCCTCGGCGGCGTGAACCGCTTTTTTTCCCGTTTCAGGAATCTCGGCTTCGAAACGGAATTCATCGCATCAACGAATGATCTGAAATCCGTCGATCCAACTACGGTGACCGCGGTAGTCATCGAGCCGCTCATCCAGGGCGTGAACGAGATGCGCCCTTGGCCGGAAGGCATGCTGTGGGATCTCCGCGAATGGACGGAGAAGCACGGCATCCACCTCATCCTTGACGAGGTGATGACAGGCTTCGGCCGCACCGGCACGATGTTCGCCTGCCAGCGGGAAAACGTGATCCCGGATTTCCTCTGCCTCGCGAAGGGCCTCACCGGCGGCACCGTCCCGCTCGCCGCGACGCTCACCACCCGAGCCGTCTATGAAACGTTCCTGGGTGGCGCTGAGAACGCCTTCTACTACGGACATAGTTATACCGCGAACCCCATCGGCTGCGCGGCCGCACTGGCTTCGCTCCGGATATTTGAAACGGACAAGGTTCTCGAAGGCTTGCCCGCGAAGATCGCCCACCTCGCCGCGTGCCTGGAAAAACTCAGCGCGACAAGAAACGACATGGTGGCGATCCGCCAATGCGGCCTGATCGCGGGTATGGAATTTCAGGCCGGCATGGGCGATAAAATCACCCTCGCCGCCCGGAATCATGGGCTCCTCACCCGCAACATCCTGGGCACGGTGGTGCTCATGCCGCCACTTTGTGTTTCCCTGGAGGAGATCGATTTCGCCATGGATGCCCTGGCTCGTGCCTAGGCCGTCCGCGAAAAAATGCCTTTGAGCCGGAATGGATACGGCTGGCCGCCATGAAGGTGTGAACCAAAGGTTCCATCTTCGGTGATTTTCTGATCCGCTACATTCTTGTCAGTTCATAACCTCCGCTGCCGTCCTTTACGCCCCAGCCCTGTGCGGCGAGTTCGTCGCGGAGCTTGTCGGACGCTGCCCAGTCTTTCGCGGATCTCGCGGCCCAGCGGGTCTCGGCTAGGTCGCGGATTTCGGCAGGGATGTCTGTCGTGGCTGAGGAAATTTCCGGCAGCGTGATGCCGAGCGCGCGGAGGATGCGGTTGAGGCCGGCGAGGGCGGCCGCGGCATCCTTGCCGGTGAGTTTTGATGCTTCGCGGAGGCCGGTGAAAATTCCGCCCAGCGCGCCGGGGGTGTTTAGGTCGTCGTTGAGCGATTGCCACGCGCCCTGGAACGGGCCGAAGTCGGCGGACGGGAGCTGCGTTTCGCCGCCCATGTTTTCCGCGAGCTTCGCGGCGGATTTCGCGAGCTTCGCCAGCGCCTCCTTCGCGCCGGAGAGCGATTCCAGGGTGAAGTTGAGTTGCTTGCGGTAATGCGCGCCGATCAGGACGTAGCGGACTTCCATCGCCGTGAAACCCTTGGCCTCCAGATCGGAGAGGGTGTACATATTGCCGAGTGATTTCGACATTTTCCCGCCGTCCACCAGCAGGTGGGTGATGTGGAACCAATGCGCCGCGAAGTTTCCGCCGCACGCACATTCGCTCTGCGCGATCTCGTTCTCGTGGTGGGGGAAAATGAGATCCACCCCGCCGGAGTGCATATCGAAGGAATCGCCGAGGTATTCGCGGATCATCGCCGAGCACTCGAGGTGCCAGCCGGGTCGGCCTTCGCCCCACGGGGATTCCCAGAAATTCTCGCCATCCTCCTCGCGGCGCGCCTTCCACAGCACGAAGTCGGAAATACTATCTTTCTCGTACTCGTCGGCGTCGGCGCGGGTGCTCTGCGTTTTGCCGAGGTCGAGCTCGCGTTCGTCGAGCCGGGAGAGGCGGCCGTAGTTCGGGAACGAGGAGATGCGGAAATAGACCGAGCCGTCATCGGAGGCGTAAGCGTGGCCTTTTTCGATGAGCTCCGCGATCATCGCGATCTGCTGGGGGATGTGGGCGATGGCCGACGGCTCAATGTGCGGCGCCTGGCAGGCAAGCGCGGTGCAATCGGCGTGGAATTTCTCTGTCCAGGTTTTCGTGAAAGCCTCCAGTGTCTGCCCGGCCTTTTGCGAGTCGCGGATCGTCTTGTCGTCCACGTCGGTGAGGTTGCGGACATGCAGCGTCGGCGTGCCGCCGGTCTCCAGTGCGCGGCGGAACACATCCTGCAGCACGAAGGTGCGGAAATTCCCGATGTGCGCCGGGCCATAGACCGTTGGCCCGCAGCAATAGAAACGGTAGGTCTTCCCGTCGAGCGGGCGAATCTCCGTTTCGGTGCGGGTGAGGGTGTTGAAAAGAAGCATGGTGGGGTTTTAGGCGAGCCCTGTGGAAGAGGGAAGCCGGGATTGGGGCTCGGTTTCATTCGGTTTACCCAAAACCAGCAGTGCATGCCCGCCGCCTTTCACGCAGCTTGGGTCGATGCTGCGGTCAAAGGTTGTCAGACAGCCACCTTTTGAGGCGGCCAGTGCAAGCAGATAGCAATCGGTCAGTTGCTGAGAGGCGGGTAGAACCGGGATCCGTGCAGCCTCCATGAGGCTCTGGTCATCAGGCCAGAAGCGATGTCCCGGTGCCGCCAGGATGCTGGACAAAGCCCGCCGCGCCTGCGCGGTGGAGCCCGAGCCACCCGGGTATTTCGGATTTCCCATGATGCGGAGAAACGCGTTTTCGGTCAGCGGGCACGTCGCCCATCCTTCGCGGACGGCGCGGGTCTCAAAAAAATCCAATGCCGACTTCGCATGCACATGGGATACGTCGCCCAGCGCAATCAGGACATTTGCGTCGAGAAGGTGGATCATTGCCCCTCCCTTAGTTTCATGGCTCGGGCGAACTCCTCCTCATCGGCTTCGTCGAGAAGCTTCCTGACCGTATCCTCATTCACCGTATCGCCCCGCTTCTTGAGACGCAAAATCCCAAACGGCCCGACCTCATAGAGTTCGGACTCGGAAGAGCTGAGTGCAGTTGCAGGCATGATTTCCCGTCGCAGTGCGTGGGCGACCATATCCTTGAGCGTGATCCGACGGCGCGCTGCCACGGCTTTCGCCTCGATCAGCAGATCATCGGGAAGATCCAAGGTGGTTTTCATAACAAGCCAACCATACGGGAATATGGGTAATTGGCAAGTTAGTTTCCCGGTGATCCCTCTCTTTTACAAAACCAAGCCTCTCGTCGAGGCGATCAAGGAGCATTGCGAGGCGAAGGTGATCGATCTCATCAGCTTCGAAGGCCAGACCGAGGACAGGGAGACCCGCAAGGGCGGCTCGAAGCGGGTCTGGACTTTCGGGGATTGAGAAACTCGCACGCAGGCAGCGGCGATCCAGCGGGGGAGATGGCAACGCGTTACCTCGACGAAGTTCCGCTATTTCTGCGGGACGCCAGACTGCCATTTCCTCAAAGCTCGAAGCTCAGCACCCCGACGATGCCGGGGCGGTCGTCGTTTTCCACAAAGAGGAAACGCCCGGTGGGGCTGGTCTCCACTTGGCATCAAAAAGCCTGGCTTCTTTTGATATTGTCGCTCGCTTTATCAGCAACACGGCACCTACGAAGCGAAGACGCGCCTCACGCGGCTCGACCGACGCACCGCGTAAAGGCACATCACAGAAGGCCCCTTGTTTCCGGAAGATTGATCTCCCAAAATCCGAAAATCAGCCCCTACAGACTGACTCCGGTGGCGGAGGTGACGCCCGGGATGGTGCGGATGGCTTGCATGACGTCGGCGGGAAGGGCTGCGTCCAGCTCGATGAGCGAGAGCGCATCGCTTTTCGATTTGTCGCGGGCGAGGGAGAAGTTCGCGATGTTCTGGCCGGCGTTTCCGAGCACGGTGCCGACGGCTCCGACGATGCCGGGGCGGTCATCGTTGCGGACGATGAGCAGGTGGCCCTTGATGGGGGCATCGACAAAGAGGCGGTCGATTTCGACGATGCGCGGGCTGCGGCCGATGATGGTGCCGGCAACGCGGTACTTCTCATCGCCCTTGCGAAGTTCGACCACGAGGAGGTCGTTGAATTCGGTCTGTGCGCTGATGGTGGATTCGACGAGGTCGAGTCCCATGGCTTTCGCAATGGCGGGGGCGTTGACGAGGTTCACCTGGCCATCGGGGCGCGAGCATTCGAGCAGGCGGTAGAGCGCGGTGCGGGAAATGAGGCCGGTGTCCTTGGTGGCGAGGTCGCCGTGATAGGAAACGCGGATCGAGTCCGGGTTGGCCGGGCCGAGTTTCGCGAGGAGCGTGCCAAGAGCGCCGGCGAGTTCGAGGTAAGGGCCGATCGCGGCAAGCGCCGCCGCATCGAGGGAGGGCATGTTGATCGCGTTGCGGATTTCCCCGGTGGTGAGGAAATCGCGGATCTGGATGGCGACCTCGATTCCGACGTTTTCCTGGGCTTCGTTGGTGGAGGCGCCGAGGTGTGGGGTGAAAGCGATGTGCTTCTTGAGGCCGAAGAGCGGGTGGTCCGCGGCAGGGGGTTCGTCTTCGTACACATCGAGCCCGCAACCGGCGATGTGGCCGGAATCGATGGCGTCCTTGAGCGCCGCTTCGTCGATGAGACCGCCGCGGGCGCAGTTGATGATCAGGGCGCCTTTGTTCATGAGGGCGATGCGCTCCTTGTTCATCAGGTGGCGGGTGTCATCGGTGAGAGGGACGTGGAGCGTGACGACATCGGCTCCGGTGAGGGCGATGTCCGGGGACTCGGCGAGGGTGACTTTGAGCTCGCGGGCGCGGGATTCTGTCAGGAAGGGGTCGTATGCGACGACATCCATGTTGAAGGCCTGGGCACGCTTGGTGAACTCCGTGCCGATGCGGCCCATGCCGATGACGGCGAGCCGTTTTCCATTCAGCTCGATGCCTTGGAAGGCTTTGCGGGCGGCGGTGAAGTCACCGGCAAGGACGCCTGCGTGGGCGGGGCCGATGTTTCGCGCGGCGGAGAGCATGAGGGTGAATGCGTGCTCGGCGGTGGAGATCGTGTTGCCCGAGGGCGTGTTCATCACGATGACGCCGTGGTCGGTGGCGGATTGGCGGTCGATGTTATCCACCCCGACACCGGCGCGGCCGATGGCCTTGAGATTCTTGGCGGCAGCAAGGACTTCGGGGGTGACCTTGGTCTGCGAGCGGACGACAAGACCATGGTAATCGCCGATCACGGAAAGCAGTTCGTCCGGGGACATGCCGGTTTTCACGTCAACCGTGATGCCTTCGGCGGAGCGCAGGGCTTCCACGCCTTTTTCGGAAATGGGATCGGATACGAGGACTCGGTAGCTGGTCATGGGACGGCTTCGGTAAACGCGATGCCGTTGACTTGCAAGAGGAAGTGGGGGAGGGGTGGTGGGTGGATCGGCAACCGTGCTGGGTTCGTCCATTCTGTTTGTGTAGTGAAAGTCTGCGATCTGATTACTACCGATTCGGATGTTTAAGAAACAATCCGTGTCCTCCGGGGCGAGCTAAAGCTCGCGTTCCGCGTTGCCAGCGTGCTACGGTGCGGGTGTGTTGCACTGGTTTTCAGACGGGAAATTCCCCTTGTATCTCGCGCCGATGGCGGGGGTGACGGATTTGATTTTTCGCAGGATCTGCAAGGAGATGGGGGCGGATGTGATGGTGACGGAGTTCGTCAGCGCGGAGGGGATCATGCAGGCGGATGAGCGGACGCGGAAATACACGGAGTTCGATGAGGGGCAGAGGCCGGTGGGGGTGCAGCTTTTCGGGGCGGACGGCATGCGGATGGGCGAGGCGGCGCGCAAGATCATCGACAAGGGTTTGGCGGGGCGGGTGCCGGATTTCATCGACATCAATTTCGGCTGCCCGGTGAACAAGGTGGTTTCCCGCAACGGCGGCTCCTCGCTGCTGCGCGATTGCCCGCTGCTGGCGAGCGTGGCGGAGGGTGTCCACAAGGCGGTGGGGATGGATGTGCCGGTGACGGCGAAGATCCGGATCGGCTGGGATGCGGATTCGGTGAACGCGGTCGAAGTGGCGAAGACTCTGGAGGATTGCGGGATGCGGGCGATCGCGGTGCATGGGCGGACGCGGGCGCAGGGCTACGGCGGCGAGGCGGATTGGGAAACGATCGATGCGGTGGCGCGGGCGGTGGGCGTGCCGGTGATCGGCAACGGCGACATCGCCACTGGCGCGGATCTCGCGAAACGGAAGCGGGAAACGGCGGTCAGCGGCGTGATGATCGGCCGCGCGGCGATGCAGAACCCGTGGGTTTTCCGTGAGGCGAAATATTTCCTGGAGACCGGCGAGGTGATGGATCCGGTGCCGCTTGAGGAAAGGTGGGCGCTGATCCTGCGCCACTGCCGGATGGCGGTGGAGAGCGGGCGATACGGAAATGAGCGCCAGACGCTGACGGCGATGCGCGGGCGGCTGATGGCCTATTGCAAGGGTTTTCCCGGTGCGAAGGATCTGCGGCAGAGGCTCTGCCAGGTGGATTCGGTGGCGAGCGTGGAAGGTTTGGCGGAACTATCGCTCGCCGCCCGCGAGGCGGTTGCGTGATTTTGTTTCCGCCACGATCCGGGCGCGGCGCGGAGGTGAACGGTGGGCAGGTTTCCATGTCGGCAAGCCCGCCGGCGAATGGGAGGAGGAGGGGTGGGAAACGATCCCGGGTTGAAGGGCTATTGCGTGGTTGCCATGCTGATCTTGCGACGATATTTTCCGGTGTGTTCAGGAATTCTGGGATGCTTATCGCCGCAATGTTGGCTTCGGGTGCTCTGCAGGCGCAGACACTGGATGGAGCGGCTCCAGGGCAGCTGGATCTGAGTCCTCCGCTGTCGCCCGCCGCCGCGCCTTCCGCCAGCGACGGATCGATCCTGACGCGCAAGGACGCGCGGACGATCACGCTGAAGATCCCGCCGCCGCGCGGGCAGATTGTGGATCGGGAGGGCGAGCCGCTGGCGCAGAACGAGGTGGCCTATCAGGTGGCGCTGCAGTTCGAGCAGTTCCAGGATGTGGATCGCGAATATGTGGTGGATTGGGCGCGGACCCGTCTGGCGAGGATCGATGGCAAGGTGAAAGGTTACACGGCGAAGACGGACGAGGAGCTTTACGAGCATTACCGGCACCGGCGCTGGATGCCGCTTTATGTGAGCGGTCAGTTGGAATCGGAGGAGGCGAAGAAGATCGAGCCGATGCTCGGTTCAGGCCTGGCACTCCAGCCGGTTTACCGCCGCGTCTATCCGCAGGATTCGCTGGCCGCCCACATCATCGGCTACTCCGGCAGCGTGGGGAAACTTCCGACCGGACCGATCAATTATAACGAGCCGTTGTGGGAGGAAAGCGAGGGGCGCGCAGGGCTCGAGAAGATTTTCGACCGCGAGCTCACCGGGGTTCCCGGCATGAAGCGGCTGCTATTCGACGAGAAGGGCAACAAGCTCCTTGAAGAGCAGGTGAAGCGGCCCCGCCCGGGCGGCACCGTTGTGACCACGCTCAACCTGAAATGGCAGAAGCTTGCGGAAAGCGTCCTGAAAAAAGGCTGCGAGCGCGGTGCTTTCGTGGTGATCGATGTCGTGACCGGCGAGGTGCTGGTGATGGCTTCGCGGCCGAGCTTCGATCTGAACCGTTTCATCCCCGGCATTGGCGAGGAGGAATTCCGCGCGTTGCAGGACGAGCCCGGCACACCGCTTTTCGGGCGCGCTTTCCAGTCCTCCTACCCGCCCGCCTCCGCTTACAAGCCTGTGGTAGCCCTCGCCGCCCTGAACGCCGGGGTCGTCACCGAGCGATCCACGGTGTATTCCCCGGCCTCGATCCGGATCGGAAACCACACGTTCAGGAACTGGTCGAAGACGCCGGAGGGGGACATCGATGTCCGGCGGGCGCTGGCGAGATCCTGCAACACCTGGTTCTATCAGGTCGGTATCGACACCGGTCCGGAAGTTTTCCTGAGCCTGTCCCGCCGCCTGGGGATGGGCGAGAAGTCCGGCCTGCCATTGGTCGGGGAAACGGCGGGTCTGGTCCCATCGGACGAATGGATGATGAAAAACGAGAAGCGCCGGATCCTCAACGGCGACACCGCGAACATGTCGATCGGCCAGGGCAGCCTGCTCGCCTCCCCGCTGCAGGTCGCGCAGATGATGGCCGGCATCGGCAACGGTGGGGCGCTTCCCAAACTTTCGCTCGTGAGCCAGGTTCAGGACACCCGGGGCAAGGTCGTCCGTGCGTCGGTGCCGGAGCGGAAAAACTGGCTCGGTGTGGATCCCGTTTCCGTGGAGATCGTGCGCGACGGGATGCGCGATGTCGTATCCGGCGGCACGGGGACGAGCGGCAACCTGAGCTTCACCACCCTGGCAGGGAAAACGGGCACGGCCCAGTGGGGGCCGCCGAGCCTCAACCAGCGGCTTGCGTGGTTCGCCGGTTTCCTGCCGCATGATAACCCGCGCTACGCTTTCGCCGTCCTATACGAAGGTAAGCCCGGGCAGACTGTTTCCGGCGGGCGCATGGCCGCGCCGATGGTGCGGAATTTCTTTGAGCCGCTGAAAGACGACATCAAGGAAATCATCGAGCCGCCGAAGAAGGCGCTGGTGGTCGTCCCCGAGGGGGAAGAGGAGGCCGGGGAGGGTGATGATGTGCTCAAGGCGATCCCGATCGAAGAGCCCGAGATCGGCGAATCGGAAGAGACCGATTTCGAGGAAGTGCAGCGGGCGATTCCCGTGGATGAAAATGAGGAGGTCAGCGAAGGCTTCGAGGGTGAAGTCGATGAAGGCTTTGACGGCCAGTGATCACTCGAAGCGTACGAGCACGGGGCGGTGGTCGGAGGCGGTCACCCAGTCCGGATCGTCGATAATGCGGGACTTGTCCTTTTTCACATGCCGCCGGAGGCCTGCGGAAACGGTTACGAAATCGATCCGCGTGTAGGCGTCCTCCACGGCGTAGTGATGCGTCCATGTTTCACCCCGGCTATCCCTGACGTGCACGTGGCTGAGGTATCCGGGGGTGCGGTAAGTGCCGTTGATGGTGCGGGTGCTGTGGCTGCGTGTCGTGTCGTTGAAATCACCGTAGGCGACGAGCGCGGCGCCGGGATCAGCCTCGAGTATGCCATCAATGTGCCGCCGGGCGTGCTGCGCCTCCGCGAGCCTGACCCCGGCTTGGTCGAAGTCCGGCACCGTCCGCTTCGATTTCAGGTGCAGCCCGATGAAGCGCACTTGGCGACCGCCGACGTCGAGCGTTGCGTCGAGGATGCCGCGCTGCATGGATTGCTCGAGTCCGCGCAGCCGGGGATCGGGGCGCTCGGTGGAGAGGATGGGAAAACGGGAGATGATGGCAAGATGGCGGACAAGATCCTCTCCTCCCGTGTGGTAGATATGCGGCAGATCAAACCCCGCCGCTTTCAGCATGGCCTGGATCTCTTTAACGTCATCCTCGGAGCCGATTTCACACAGGCCGATGACATCCGGTTTTCCACCCGCCAGGAGCCCGATAATCGCGGCCTTCGCTTCAGCGGATTTTTCGGGGGCTTGGTAGGAAACCAGCCAGTTCTTCACATTGTAGGTGATGAAAGTGAAGGGTGTGAACTCCGCTTGACGCGTGACCGGCGGTTTCCCACCGGCGCTTTTCTCGGCGTGGCGTGACGGGGTGTTGCGATCCCACGGCGGGGTTTCGACCGAACGGAACCAGAACCAGGAGGTTACCGCCACAACCGCTGCGATCAGCGCGAAAATGACCGGCGCGGGGTTGCGGCGCGTCCTCATGCCGGTATCGGTTCGAAAGATCAGGCCTCGTGGGACTCCTTGCCGGCAGCCGGCTTCGGGCTGGCTTCCTTCGTCCGCTCATCCCGGCTGACTTCCTCTGCGGAGCGGGTGATTTCATGCTCGAACTCTTCGCGGGCCTTCTTGAACTCACCCATGCTCTTGCCCACCCCGCGCGCCAGTTCGGGCAGTTTCTTCGCGCCGAAAAGGAGAAGGATCACGACGAAAATCATGATCATCTCCGGGCCGCCGATGGGGCCGATGAGTGCGAGTTGCGGAATGTTCATGGGCGAAAGCTAAGGCGGGCGGGTAGGCCGCGCAAGAGGCAAGAACCGACTGCGGCTAAATTTAGTTTGAAAGGATTTCGAAGGGGAGGCGGCGGGGAGTTAGTAGCGTCTGTCCGGAAGAGGTTGCGAATCATCCTATTCCTAGTTTGGGAGACCGTATGCGTCATATTGTCGCAGATAGCGACGTAATTTCACGTATAGAGTTTCAGGAAAACGAAGACGTGAGTCTAGACAACTTGCGAATCTCCTATTTAGAATTCTCTAAAATAACTCTATCGTCCTAAGTGAATTTCGCCAAACCCATCCTTAACCAAGTTCTTGCCTTCCTGCTGTTGACAGGAGGGCAAGGCTTCGCTGCGAATCCCGTGGTTCGCTTCCATACCGATTTTGGAGATATCGATGTTGTCCTGCTGAAGGATATCGCTCCAGCCACAGTGGCCAATTTCCTCGGATACGTGAATCGGAAGGAATACGACAACACTTTCATTCACCGTTCCGTTCCGAGTTTCGTTATACAGGGCGGTGGATACCAGTATGTGAACGACAGCGTGGTCATCGTCCCTCAGCAGCAGCCGATTGTGAATGAGTTCAACATTTCGAACACGCGCGGCACCTTGGCGATGGCGAAATTGGGTGGGGATCCCAATAGCGCGACCAATCAGTGGTTTTTTAATCTCGGAGACAACTCCGCCAACCTCGATAACCAAAATGGCGGTTTTACCGTTTTCGGTCGTGTAGCCAACAGTTCCAGCCTTGCCGCCATGGATACCATCGCCGCCGTTCCAATATACTATGCTGGCACTTTGTTCGACCATCTCCCGCTGAAAAATTACGCTTCCGGGCCGGTTCAGGATTCCAATCTCGTTCATATTATTTCCGTCGTGCTGATTCCCGAATTGGAAATCTCAAGGCCTGCGCCCGGATCCGTACGCCTGCAGATCACCGGCGCGCCTTCCACCGAATACCAAGTTCAGTTTTCGCCTTCGCTGCTCGAAGACAGTTTTTCCCCTCTCATAACCCTCAGCACAAATAGCAGCGGCATCGCCACTCATGTTGACGTTACGTCAGCTCCGATGAAATTCTACAGGGTCGTTATTCCCTAGGACACGCAAAGCCATACTGAAGTCCATCGCGTATCACGCGTTCTGATACAGGGAGGGCAGTGGTTTAAATGGATCTTAGGAAAGGCGGTTACAGAAATCTCCATAGCAGAACTCCCGCACCGTTTCAACCCTCCCGTCGGGGTGGAGCAGGGCGATGGGCGGGTGTTTCACGCCGTTGAAAGTCGTCGTTTTCACCATCGTGTAGTGCGCCATGTCGTCGAAGACGAGGATGTCGCCGACGACGAGTTCGCGGGGAAACGAGTAATCGCCGACCACATCGCCCGCGAGGCAGGTCGGCCCGCCGAGGCGGTAGGTGTGAAGAGATTGGATATTGGATATTGGATATTGGAGATTGGTGGGATCACCGGCGAGGCAATAGCTTTCTCCTTCGAGGGTGACGGCGGGTTGCGGTGGGCTAATGTCCGCGCCGCTTTCCACGAGAAACACATCGGGCCGGTAGGGCATCTCGATCACATCCGGCATGTGCGCGGTGGCGGAGACATTGAGGATGGCGAGCTTGTGGCCGGCGGATTCGAACACGTCCATCACCTTCGCGCGGAGCACGCCGGTATGGATCGCGACGGCCTCGCCGGGCTCCAGCCAGACCTCGACGTCGTATCTTTCCCGCGCCTCGCGGACGAGCCGGATGAGAAGCCCGCGGTCATAGAACGGCTTCGTGATCCAATGCCCGCCGCCCATGTTGAGGTAAGTGAACTGCTCGCTGCGAAGGAGGTGGCCGAATTTCTCGTCCACCGCCTTGAGCGTGCTTTCGAGATCCGGCGAGTCCTGCTCGCAGAGGGTGTGGAAATGGAGCCCGGAAAGACCTGTCAGATCCGCGCCTGCAAGCTGGTCGGCGGTGATTCCGAGACGTGAACCCGGCACGCAGGGATCGTAGATCGGCGTTTGGCCGGTGGAATGCTCCGGATTGATCCGCAGCCCGCAAAGCAACTCGCCGGAGAGGAAACGCGGGTGTTGAAAAATTCTCTCGCGGAAACGGAACCACTGCGAGAGCGAGTTGAAATCGAGGTGGTGGGTGAAATCCAGCAGCTCGTCGATCTCCGCCTCATCATAGGCGGGCGAGTAGGTGACGATGTGTTTCCTGAAATGGTCGCGGGCCAGCATCGCTTCCCAAAGCCCCGACGCGCAACAGCCGTCGAGTTCACCGGAAATGTATGGATAGGCTTTCCAGCAGGAGAAACCTTTCTGCGCGAGCACGACCTTGCAGCCCGCGGCGTCGGCGGTTTCCCGCAGGATCGCTACATTACGGCGGAGGGCTTCGATGGAGATGAGGAACATTATTTGGTAAAACTGAAATGCTGAAACGCTGAAACTGAAATGCTGAAATTTCTGGATTCAGGCAAATAGCTCCCGCGCGGTGTAGGCCATCCCGATGGACGCGGCGGCGTCGCCCCCCTCCGCCCACTGGAAAACGGTCGTCGCTTTCTCCGGCTCGATGGGGCTGTGGCGGTAGATCGGCCATGCGCGGTCGTTGAAACCTTCTTTCACCCACTCCATGAACCGGTCGCGGAATTTCGACTCGGCCAGACCGCCGCCAATCACGACCAGGCCGGGGTCGAACACGCGGACGAGATCCGCGATGCCGTAGCCGAGGATAAAGCCCTGCTGCTTGAAAAGCTGGATGGCGAGGGCATCTCCGTTTTCCGCAAGGGTGCGGAGCTTGAAGGCCTTTTCCTCGATGCTTCCCGGATCGTTGTTGAGATCGTGAAACTCCCACTCCTGCTTCCTAAGCTCGATCCCGAGCCTCCGGCGCAAAGCCACCAATGATACCCATGCCTCCATGCAACCTTTGAGCCCGCAGGTGCAATCCGGCAGCGAACCGTCATCCTCACGGAAAGGGACGGAAACATGGCCGACCTCAAGCGCGAGGCCGTTAGCGCCCTCGTAAAGATGCCCCCCGGGCAGCACGAAACCACCACCCAACCCTGTGCCGGGCGCGACGAGCAGCAGGCCGCCGAGATGCTTGTTGCGGATCGCGTATTCACCGACGGCCGCCGCGTTGCAATCGTTCGTCATCGTCACCGGGATGCCGAGGCGCTGCTTGAGCAGCCCGCAGATATCCGTGCCCACCCAATCGTCGCCGAGGTTCGCCTTGCCCCAGATCACCCCGCCCGAAGAGGGTGCCGGAACATCCAGCCCGATCCCGCCGATGTCCGCCACTGTGATACCCGCGTTTCCGCAAAGCTCCGCGATCGCCAGGTCGAGCTGGCCGAAGGTGGCCTCATAGCCGTCCTTCACGAGGCTCTTCACCTCCACGATCGGCCCCACCTGCTCCCCGTCGGGACCGATGATGACCGACTTCACGGTGGATCCGCCGATATCCAGCCCGACGAAATATTTGGGTTCTGACATGCCCTCAGGTTGTTTCGCAGGAGAGAAGGGAGTCAAGATGGATGTGGGGGCGGGAAAGCCACGGGTGTCGGTGGAAAAAGGTGGTTGCGGCCATGGATATCCGGCGGATTCTAGCGCCAGTCCTTTCCGCTCAAGGATGATTACTCCATGCTGATCGCCGCACTCATCGCCGACATCCTGCTCTTCGCCGCCGCATGGGCTTGGTGCGTGCGGCTGCGGAATTTTTCGCCCGTGGATGCGTTCTGGGCCTTCGGCATCGGCATCACTTCCCTCTTCTTTCTCTTCGGCGATAGCCCTCCCGATGGGAGACGGATCACGGCGGGAATCCTCATCGCGGTCTGGTCGATGCGGCTCGGCAGCCATCTTGCGAAGCGGATCGCAAAACACCATCCGGAGGAGGATTCGCGATACATCAAGCTCCGCGAGGTCTGGAAAGGGCGTGAAAACTCAGCGTTCTTCTGGTTCTTCCAGGCGCAGGCGCTTTCGGTTTTCCTGCTCGCACTGCCCTTCCACCTCATCGCCGCCGATCCCGATCACTCATGGCATTTCCTCCACATCATCGGCGTTGTCGTCGCGGCCTGCGGCCTCATCGGTGAAACGCTCGCCGACAAGCAGATGGCCGATTTCAAAGCCACCGACCCCGATCCGAAATCCGTCTGCCGACGCGGCCTGTGGAAATACTCCCGCCACCCGAACTACTTTTTCGAATCCGTCATCTGGACCGGCATCTTCCTTTTCGCCGCAGGCTCGCCATGGGGCTGGACGACCCTCTACGCCCCCGCCATCATCACTTTTCTCCTTCTGAAAGTCACCGGCATACCACCCACCGAAGCCTCCGCCCTGAAACGCAAAGGCGAAGCCTACCGCGAATACCAGCGCACCACCTCCCCCTTCATCCCGTGGCCGCCTGCGGCAAGCACGAAGCACCAAGCATGAAATCCAAAACCCCAGCCTCTTCCTTCGAGTTTAAAATTTAAGATTTAAAGTTTTATGACCACCAACGACCTCATCGCCTCCGGCAAGCTCCCCGACTCCGCGATCCGCCTCGGCATCCGCCACCGACTCGCCAACACCATCGCCCCTTTCGAGAAACTTGACCCCGAAGACCGCCAGGCGAAGCTCATGGCGCACATCGCGGAGCTGAAAACCATGCCCGTCGCGATCGCCACGGATGAGGCCAACGAGCAGCATTACGAGCTGCCCACCGCTTTCTTCAAACGGTGCCTCGGCCCGCACATGAAATACTCCTCCGGCTACTGGGAAGAGGGCGTCACCGGCATCGGCGAGTCCGAGGCGCGCATGCTGGAGATCACCAGCCAGCGCGCCCAGCTCGCCAACGGCCAGAACATCCTCGAACTCGGCTGCGGCTGGGGCTCGCTCACCCTCTGGATGGCGCGGCATTATCCCGACGCGAAGATCACCGCCGTTTCCAACTCCCGCACCCAGCGCGAGCACATCATGTCCGAGGCGGAAAAGCGCGGCCTCCACAACGTCACGGTCATCACCGCGAACATGATCACCTTCGAGGGAGTCGGCGAATCCGTCTTCGACCGCTGCGTGTCCGTCGAGATGTTCGAGCACATGAAGAACTATCAGATCCTGTTGGAGCGGATCTCGAAATGGCTCAAGCCGGACGGCAAGCTCTTCGTCCACATCTTCACCCACCGTGAGAACGCCTATCATTACATCGCGGAAAACGAGGACGACTGGATGGCGAGATACTTTTTCACCGGCGGCCAGATGCCCTCCGATGACCTGCTCCTCTACTTCCAGGATCATCTCCGCATCGAGGATCACTGGCAGGTCAGCGGGCGGCACTACCAGAAAACCTCCGAGGCATGGCTCCGCAACATGGACGAGCACAAGGACGAGCTATTCCCCCTCATCTCCGAAACCTACGGCGCGGATCAGGCCGTGAAATGGTGGTCTTACTGGCGCGTTTTCTACATGGCCTGCGCCGAGCTGTGGGGATACCGCAAGGGGCACGAATGGATCGTCTCGCACTACCTGTTCCGAAACTCTAAGCTCTAAATTTTAAACCTCAAAACAGACCCGCTTTCCGCGCCTTTGCGATCTTTACGGCTATGCGTTGAATTTTTTCCCACCCTGAAACACCTCCTTCTCACCGCCGCCTCAAGGAACTGGACGCAGAGATCACCGCGAATGCGCGGCCGGTTTGGCGGAAGAAGTGAAAGATCGTGGCGGCAGATTGCATCTGAGCGGTGAACGCAGGAATCCTCGTTTTGAAAATTTCCAACCGCAGCTCACCCGCTCGCCCAAGAACCTGCGAAAGGGACAAGCCTCAAAGGCCTATTCCTTTCTCCATTCATGGGCGTGCGAGTTTTAAACTCGCGTTCCCAGCCCTTGACTTGACGCACATTCCCTATGAGCGGAAGACGGCAATCATATCCACAGAAAAAAAACACCCCGCACCGGAAATTCGGAGGATGCGTGGTCTCCTTGTTATGCTACAATTAGTCATGCATTTATCCCGACTTTTGCTCATCGGGCTGCTGACGATACCTTGCGCCTTTTCCCAATCCGCTTCCGAGTGGATCAAAAAGGGCGACGCTTACGAGGCGGCCGGGAAACCCAAATTGGCTCTCGAAGCCTACCGGAATGCGGAAAAAACGACGCCGAAGGACTCCGCCCTTCTCGTCAAGATCGCGAAGCAATACGGAGACCTCATGCCATCGCTGGCTGGAGCGGCAAAAAAGGACGCCTCATTCAAATCCCTGGAGTATTCGCGCAAGGCTGTCGCGGTGAATCCGAAATCATCCGACTCCCATCTCGCCCTCGCGCTTTCCCTCGGGAAAAATACGGAATTCATGGGAAGCAGGCAGAAAATCGAGGCGTCGCGTGAAATGAAAACGGCGGCGGACACCGCGCTGCGGCTGAACCCGAAATCCGACTACGCCCACCACATGCTCGGACGCTGGCATCAGGAAATGGCGGGCATCGGCGGAGGAACCCGCGCACTCGCGAAAATCATCTACGGAGGTGTTCCGAAAGGCACTTATGACGAGGCGCTGAAGCACTTCGGGTTCGCACGGAAAATCAACAGCCGCCGCCTGATCCACCAGATCGAATACGGGCGGACCCTCGCCATGATGGGACGCGACGCCGAGGCGAGGACAGAAATACAAAAAGGTCTCGATATGCCGAACCGGGAAGCCGATGACAAAGACAGCAGGGAGCGGGGCCGCAAGACGCTCGATTCGCTGTAGCTGCCTGAGCTGAAATCATCATGGGTTCACCGTCGTGACAACAGGTGGATTTGTCACCGGAACATTAATCGCCGCCGGAAAGAACGGCGGGATCAGCTCGCCCCTCCCGGGGCCCACAGAAGCCGGGCCGAAGGCCAGGTTCGATACCGCCTGTGTGACGTCGTTACTGCATGAGCTTTTCGAACATGCCGAGCTTGTAAACATCGTCAAACTCCGGATCGAGCGGCATGACAATGAAGGCGAAACATTATGGGCTGGATACGGGCATGGCCTGTTTCTCAGGAATGGCTCAGTTGAGTCACACCTTTTCCCCAAGGATCACGGAAACCGTCGGCTCCACGGCGAAGACCTTTCTTGCCACCGCACATACCTCCTGCGGGGTGAGCCTTTCGTAGATTTCCGGGAGGAGGCGGTGGGTGTCGGCGGAGTGGCCGAAGAGGAGGTCGAGGGCGGCGTGGCGGGCGTTGGAGGAGATGGATTGCTGCTGGATGGCGGCTCCGCTGAGGACGGTGGAGCGGACTCGCTCGAAGGTGTCCGCAGGGATGCCTTCGGCGGCGATTTTCGCGATTTCCTTGAGCAACTCGGTGCGGGCGAGGTCGAGCTGCTCGGGCGAGGTGGCGAGGTAAAAGGTGAACAGGCCGCTGTCGTAGCCGAGGAACTGGGTGGCACCGACGCGGTAGGCGAGGCCGAGTTCCTCGCGGATCCGGCCGAAGAGCGGGCCGGCCATGTCGGAGGAGTGCTCCTGGAGGAAGGCGAGCGCGTGGCGATCCACACCGCTGACGTGGGTGCCGGGGTAGCCGATGGCGAGCACGGCCTGCTTCTTGGGGAGGGTGAGATCGGCGCTAACTCCTAGAGATGCAGTAGATGCAGGCGCGTTCCAGATTTCGCCGGCGGGGAGATCTTCGAAAAAGGTTTCAAGCAGGCCGATGAGGAAATCGGGGTCGAAATCTCCGGAGACGGCGAGGGTCAGGTTGGCGGCGTTGAAATGGCGGGCGTGGTGGGCGGCGAGATCGGCGTGGGTGATTTTTCCCAACGATTCCACGGTGCCGAGCGAATCGAGCCCGTAGCCGGTGCCGGTGTAATGGGTGGCGCGGAGCTGGGCGAAACAGCGGTGCAGCGGATCGGCGAGGGCTTCCTCCAGCGACGCGAGCTGCGAGGCTTTTTCGCGGGCGATGGCCTCGGCGGGGAAGGTCGGATTCAAGATGACATCCGCGAAAACCTCCATGATCGGCAAGGTATCCGCGGAAAGGCCGGAGGCTTGGACAAGCAGGGCGTTGTTGCCCGCTGAGGCGGAAATGGATGCGCCCAGTGATTCCAGTGCGTTGGCGATCTCGTCGGCGCTGCGGGTGGCGGTGCCTTTGGGCAAAGTGGAGGCAAAGAGCTGGTTGAGGCCGTTGTTCTGGGGGTTTTCCGAAGGCAAGCCCGCGCGGGCGGCGGCTTGGAAATGGATGAGAGGCACGCGGCGATCCGGCAGGAGCGCGAGGCGGAGGCCGTTGCGAAGGGTGTGGGTGGTGATCGCGTGGGAGATGGCGGCGGCTTTGCTCAGCGCGGCGGCGTGGATGTGATCTTTCGGATCGACAGAGGTGAAAGTGAGGCGGTTTTCAGAAAGCTTCGCAGCGACGCGGCGGATGTCGTCGGCGGAGACGGCGTTGATCGCGGCGAGGTGGCTGCGGGTGAAATCGAGATCGCGCGCCTCGTGCCAGTTCGACGCGAGATCCGAGGCGCGGCCCGAGGCGGTGGTCAGCGAGCGGAACTGGCTGGCGGCCGTCTGGCGCTTCGCCTTGGCGAGATCATCCTCCAGCGGGCTGGCGGCGATGTCTTGGATCTCGGCGAGGATGGCGGCTTTGAGCTCGTCGCGTTTCTCCGGGACGGATTCGGCGGAGACGGCGATGAGCCCTTCCGAGCCGGGGCCGATCCATGTCCATGCGGAGATTTCGATGGCGAGCTCGCGCTGGTCGCGGAGGCGGCGGTGGAGGCGGGAGGCCTTGCCGCGCCCGAGGATGGCCGCGAGCAGATCATAGGCGGGCGCATCGGGATGGGCGACGTCCGGGGCTTTCCAGGAAAGGCAGAGACGGCTCGTCGGCACATCGAAGGTGTCGAAGTCCTCGCGCGGCCCGAGTTGCGGTGGATCCGACTGGATATGAGGCTCGGGGCCGGGGACGATTTTGCAATCAGCGGTGAGGGCGGCGACGAGCTCGCGGGCTTTCGCCGGATCGAAGTCGCCCGAGATGACGATGTGGGTGCGATCCGGCGTGTAGCGGGCGCGGTGGTAGGCGGTGAGATCTCCATAGGAAATTTCATCGAAGAGATGGCGGTGTCCGATGACCGGGTGGCGGCGGGCATCTACGGTGAACGCCGTAGAAAGGAGCAGGCGGATCGAGGCGTTGTCGGGATCATCGAGCCCCATGTCGATCTCGCGGCGGATCACGTCCTTTTCCGATTCGAACTCCGACTCCGGGATGACGGGGAAAAACACCAGCCCGGTGAGGCATTTCAGGAACGTTCCCAGCGAGCGCGAGGGGCCGTCGATGTAATAGACCGTGCGCTCGAAGGTGGTGTAGGCGTTCCAGTGGCCGCCGGCCGCCTGCACGGCTTGTGCGAGTTCCTCGGAGGTGAAATCGCGGGTGCCCTTGAAGACCATGTGCTCCAGGAAATGCGAGAGGCCGGAGCCGAGTCTTTCGCCCTCATGGATGCTGCCGGTGGCCACCCATGCCTGGACGCTGATCACGGGCGCGGCGGGTTCGGGATCGAGGATCAGGGTGAGTCCGTTCGGGAGGGTGTGGCGGGTGGCGTGGGTGGGCGGGTATTCCATGGGGCTGATTTCCGGCTTGGATGGAGGATGAATGCGGCATAAACGATGCGCATGCAACGTTGGATGTTATGGGCTGTGTCGGGGGTCGTCGGACTGGTTGCGTTGTTTTTTGGGGCGCGTTTCGCGAAAAGCGAATACCACCTGCGCCAGCCCGCCAAGATCTGGGTGCCGGTCGCGCTGCGGGCGGATCTTTCCATCGCGGATCAGAAAATGCTCGCGGGGCAGATCGAAGAAAAACTCCGCACCGACGAGATTTTGCGCGCGGTCGTTGTTGATGTCGGCTTGCAGCAGAAGTTCAAGCAGGCCAGCGAGGACGCGGCGGTGAAGGATCTCAACCGCCGCCTTTTCGTGAAGGTCGGCAGCGCTGACACTCCGACCGGCTCCGTCCCTTCGATCAACATCGGGGTATCCGGGATTGGGCGAGAGGGGGAAGTCCTGGGCGAGGCCTCAGTGCGCATCATCCGTGACGTGTGGCGCATGATCGGGATCGATCCGGATTCGGGAAAACCTTTTGAACCCGGAAAGACCCCGCCGCCCGCCGCATTTTAATCCAGATCCTCGCTCGCCGTTCCGCTTCACCGGCGATAGTGTAAGCGAAATGACAAACGGAACTGATCATCCCGGGGAACCGATCCGCGAACTGGCGGAGCACGAAGGTATCTTGGGTGTGACGGCAGATCCGGAGCATGGGCGGCTCGAGATCGATTACGACCCGAGCCGACTCAGCGAGAGCGACCTACGGGCGATGGCCTCGGAGGATGCTGCCTACCTTTCCAACGCGCTGCGAAAGCTGAGTTTCCGGCTGGAAAGCTCAAGCAGCGAGGCGGGCGCACTGAAGCTGGAGAAAAAGGTCGGCAAGGTTCCCGGTGTGCGCCGCGCGACAGCCACCTACATCGGCAAGGTGCTGTGCCTCACCTTCGATTCCTCGGTCTCGCCGGAGGAGGCGGTGATCGCCGGGGTGAAAGGGACGGGTGCCTCGATCACGCCGCTGGAAATCCGCAAGACCGAGGACAAACCGCTCGCGGCCCGCATCCGCGCCGGCGAGCACAACGAGGAGATTTCCTGCGGCCTCGGGCTGCTTTTCCTGGTCGCCGCGTTCACGGCGGAGAAAATTTCCGGCGTCGGCTGGCTGACGCACGGCTTGTATTTCGGAGCCTATCTTTTCACCGGGCAGGAGGGCGTGAAGTCGGCCATGGCGTCGCTGCGTGAAAAGGTTCTCGATGTGGATGTGCTAATGGTGCTGGCCGCTCTCGGGGCGGCTCTTGTCGGCGCTCCCTTCGAGGGCGCGCTGCTGCTGTTCCTGTTCGCCTTTTCCAACGTCCTCCAGCGCTACGCGATGGAGCGCACGCATCGCGCGATCGAGTCACTGCTCAAGCTGCGGCCTGACACCGCCTCGGTGAAACGCGGTGGCGCTTTGATCGAGGTGCGCGTCGAGGATCTGCAGATCGGCGAGACGGTGGTGGTGAAACCCGGCGGCCAGATCCCGGTGGACGGCGAGCTTTCCGAGGGCGAGACGCATGTCGATGAATCCTCGCTCACCGGCGAATCGATGCCGGTCACGAAACACGCGGGCAGCAAGCTTTTCGCGGGTACGATAAACCAGAGCGGCGGCATCGAGCTGACCGTCCTGAAGCGCTCGGACGACTCCGCGCTGGCGCGTATGGTGAAACTCGTTGCGGAGGCGCAAGCGGAGAAATCCCGAGCCCAGCGTTTCCTTGAGAAAGCGGAGCAGTGGTATGCGATGGGCGTGATCCTTTTCACCATCGGCGTGTTCCTCGTTCCTTGGCTGCTGTGGGGTGAAACCTTCGCCGCCGCGTTCTACCGCGCGATGACCATCATGGTCGTGGCCTCGCCCTGCGCGCTGGTCATCAGCACGCCGGCGACCGTCCTTTCCGCCATCGGCGGCGCGGCGCGGCGCGGGATCCTGATCAAGGGCGGCTCCCACCTGGAGCGCGCATCTACGATAGACATCGTAGCCGTAGACAAGACCGGCACGCTCACCGTCGGCAAGCCCTCGCTCACCGAGATCGTCACGCCGCAGGGCAGCCAAGCTTTCGGAAACGAGCTCCCGGCGGAGGCGAAGGAACTCCTCCGCGTCGCCGCCTCTCTGGAGTCGAAGTCGGAGCACCCGCTCGCCCGCGCCATTGTCGTTGCCGCTGAGAAAGCGGGCATCACCGCGCCGTCAGCGACCGCGTTCCAATCCACCGCCGGCAAAGGCGCGGAGGCCACCGTGGAAGGCAAGCGCTACGTGATCGGCAGCGAGCGCTGGTTCCGCGAGAACCAGGCGGCGGGCTTCGCCGCCCTTTCCGAAAGCTCCAAAACCCTGCTCGAAAAAGGACGCACCTGCGTCTGGATGGGACTGCGTGACGGCGATTCCGTCACCGCCCTCGCCGTCCTCGCCATGGCCGACACCATACGCCCCGAGGCGCGCGAGCTCACCGCACAGCTCCATCGACACGGCGTGAAAAAAGTCGTCATGCTCACCGGCGATCACCGTCTCGTCGCAAAGACGATCGCCGACGAGGCGGGCATCGACGAAGTCCGTGCCGAGCTGCTGCCGGAGGACAAGCTCCGCGTGATCGGTGAGCTGAAAAAGGAAGGCCGCGTGATGATGGTCGGCGACGGCGTGAACGACGCCCCCGCGCTCGCCACCTCCGACCTCGGCGTTGCGATGGGCGGCGCGGGCACCGACGTCGCCATGGAAACGGCCGACGTGGTGCTGATGGGCGACCGCCTTGAAAACATCCCGCTGCTCCTCAGCCACTCGCGCCGCGCGCGCCGCGTCCTGATCCAGAACCTCTCCCTCGCCTCCGCCGTCATTTTTTTCCTCATCATCGCCGCCCTCGGCTTCGCGCTGCCGTTGCCCATCGGTGTAATCGGCCACGAGGGCAGCACCGTCATCGTCTGCCTCAACGGACTCCGCCTGCTGATGATCTCCCGCTCGAGGATCTGACCGGAATGTCAGGCCAAGGTGATTTGAAGCCCTCGGCACGGGAGTTCAGAATACGGCTCTCCGGATTTTCCGGGCGTGTATGCCGCTCCGATCAATGGTTGAATATGAACTCCTTCGAGTTCAGCAAGGCCCAGAAAATGTCCTCGAGGATCTGTTTCTGTTCGTTGGGGTTCTGGCCTTGCTGGACGGCGGCGAGGAGGTGTTCGGTTTCCTTGGCGGTGGGTTCGCGGGTGAGGGTGCGGAGGTAGAGGGACTGGATGATCTCGGCGGCGGGCTTTTTCGCGGCGAGCATTTCCTGGACGATTTTCCCCTGCAGGATGCGCTGGTGGACGGTTTCGCCGTTGATGAGGTGGAGGGCTTGGGAGAGGTTCGGTTCCATTTTCACCTCGCAGGAGCAGACGGTGGCGCGGGTGGCGCGGCCGAAGGTGGTGAGGAAATAGTTGGAGGTGTTGCCGTCGGCGATCTGGACGGCGCGGGCACCCTTGGGCAGGCCTTTGTATTTTTCGTTGGTGGCGGTGACCTGAGAGATGCTGTCGAGCAAGACCTCGGCGCGGACGCGGCGGATCATGGCTTTGGAGAAATTCCGGGTGTCGGCGGCGTTGGTGGCGTTCGTCTCCGTGGAAAGCCGGTAGGTTCGGGAGGTGCAGATGTCGCGGACGAGGCGTTTGAAATCGTAGCCGTAGGAGACGAATTTCGTGGCGAGGTCGTCGAGCAGTTCGGGGTTGGAAGGGGGATTGGAGACGCGGATGTCATCGACGGGGTCGACGATGCCGACGCCCATGTAATGATCCCAGACGATGTTGACGACATTGCGGGCGAACCACGGGTTTTCCGGCGAGGCGAGCCATCCGGCGACGGATTCCCTGCGGGTGACGCCCTTGATTTCCGGGCGCGGGCCGCCGAGGAATTTTGGAGGCATGTTTTGCTTGGTGACCGGATGCTGGATCTCGCCATCGCCATCAAAGACGACCCGCTCCCGCGGATCCTCGGCGGGCTTGCGTTTCACCTGCGCGAAGAAAGCGGTGAAGCCGTAATAATCGTCCATCGTCCAGCGGTCGAAGGGGTGGTTGTGGCACTGGGCGCACTGGATGCGGGTACCCATGAAGACCTGGGCGACGTTTTCCGTGAGCTTCATGACATCCGCTTCCATTTGGAAAAAGTTCGTGGCGGGGCTGGAGAAAGTGCCGCCCTTTGCGGATAGGACTTCGGCGACGAGTTTGTTGAAGGGCGTGTTGTCGGCGATGCGATCGCGCAGCCAACTGTGGAAATTCAGCGCGGCCTTGTAGGAGACCTGGTTGTTGCCCTGGCGAACGGTGCGGATCTGGAGCAGTTCGGCCCATTTCATGACCCACATCTCGGTGAACTCTTCGCGCGCCAATAGTGAGTCCACGAGCTGGGCGTGCTTGTCGGGGCGGGCGTCAGTTAGGAATTTCTCGCGCTCCTCGGGTGTGGGCGGGAGGCCGACGATGTCGAGGTGGGCGCGGCGCAGGAACGCCTCATCGCTGGCGAGGCCGGAGGGGATGAGGCGGAGCTTGTCGAGTTTCGCGGCGACGTGGCCATCGATGTAGTTGAAGGCCGGGAACTCGGGGCGGACGTATTCCATTTCCGCCGGGACGACGATGGCCTGCGAGCCTTCGGTGAAAGTGTGGAAACGCCCGAGAAGGAAGGCCTCGCCGCGCTCGGCGGAGGCGGCCATGCCGGTGTGCTTGTCGATTTTCGCGGAGTTGTCGTTCGAGCTGGAGAAGGTGGTGAGCGTGCTGACATCGCGGTCAGTGCCGTCGGTGTAGCTGGCGCGGACGGTGAAAGGGATGCGGATGTCCGGGCCGGTCATCACCACCTCGGCGGGCTGGATCTCGATGCCTGTGGGTTGGGGGATCTCGCCCGCGTCGTATTCCGCGCCGTTTTTTATCCAGCGGATCAGGGTTTCGTGGAAAGGAGTGCCCGCCGCGAAAAGTTTCCCGCCGGTGTGGGGGACGGTGCCGATGGCTTTCGTGATGAGCAGGGATTCCTCCGGGATGGCGAGGTTGATGCGGCGGCCGGCCATTTCCGAGGTGAGGCGGAAGTGATCGCCCTTCGGATCGAAGCCATACAAGCTGAGGTGGAATCCGTCCTGCCCCCGTGCCGAGCCGTGGCAGGAGCCGGTGTTGCAGCCTGCGGCGGTGAGCACGGGCATGACATCGAGCCGGAAGGAAACGGGGCGCTCTTTTGCAGCATCCTTCACTTTCACGGCGACTTCGGCAGCGAGTCCCCGGTAATCGATCTTCAGCTTTGTTTCACCATCCTTGCGCGGGGTTAGGAGATTTCCGTCGAGAGCGGCGATGTCCGGGGTTTCGAGGGTGAGCTTCGATTGATGGGTGATGTCGTGGGTGGAGGCATCCTTCATCCGGGCGATGACGATCACGCGGTGGAAATCGGCGGAGGTTTCGAGGCTGACGGTTTTCGGAAAGGCCTCGATGGAAACGATCGCAGGATCGGGCGGCGCGTCCCAGCGGGGCAGGGCGGTTTTCGCGCGGGGGCGCAGCGTTTCGCCATCCGGCCACCCGGCTCCGGCCTCGATCCAGCCTTTCAGCGCGGCGATGTCCTCGGGGGAAAGCGGTTCGCCGTGCTTTTTCGGAGGCATGCGGTCGGAATCGTCGGCGGGGAGTATGACGCGGGTGAGCAGGCCGGATTTCACGGCATCGCCGGGAACCAGCGCCGCGCCGGAATCGCCGCCCGCTTTCATTTCCGCGGCAGTGGTCATGATGAGGCCGCCCTCCGCTTCCTCGGGCGTGTGGCATTCCACGCAATTCACCTCCAGCACGGCCTTTGCCTTTCGGAACGGCGAGGTCTCCTCATACGCCGGGGCAAGGGCGCTTGCGCCGAGCAGAATGGCGGAGAGACGTAGCATCCAGTGTTTACGCGGCGGGCTAATCGGTTCTTCCATGCGTGGGCAGGGAAAGCTTCCTTAATCAGCTCCCTGTGCCTGCGTCCTGCCAAGGATCGTTTCGGCGACTTGCTTGCCGTCGAATCGCTCGCCAAGGCGGTCGGCAGATGGGAATTCCTACCCGTCCCCGCTAAGCTGGCCGTTGCCGGATTCCGTTTCCGTCAGCCCACGCACGCTCAGCGATTTAACGGTGTGAACCGATTTTTCCCTTTGCAACGCGTTGGGGCTGTTGTATGCAAGCCGCCCGCCTGAATGGTGGTCGTAGCTCAGTTGGTAGAGCCCCGGATTGTGATTCCGGTTGTCGCGGGTTCGAGTCCCGTCGATCACCCCACCTTTTTCCCCGTGTCCGGCAAGTCGCCGAGCACGGTGAAAGCGGTGAAAACGAGGACATTTTCCCGATGCAACCGCTGGAGAACCGGATCCAATACAAGTTTCGCAATTCCCTCCTTTTGGCGGAAGCGCTGACCCATCCCAGCCTTGCGTACGAGTCGCAGCGGCCGCATTTCGACAACCAGCGGATGGAGTTTCTCGGAGATGCGGTGCTTCAGCTCGTCGTGACGGAAGCCCTTTTCCGGCTATTCCCGGGAGCTGCCGAAGGGGATCTCACGAAACTCCGCTCGCGCGTGGTCTCGCGCCGGGCGCTGGCGAGGTTCGCGATGGTCATCCACCTCGGCGATTATGTGTTGCTGGGAAAAGGCGAGGAGGCCACCGGCGGGCGGCGGCGGCTCTCGACCTTGGCGGATGCCTTCGAATCCCTGATCGGGGCGGTCTACCTCGATACGGGCCTGGACGCCGCCAAAACGATGATCCTGCGCCTTTTTGAATCCGAGATCGAGGGGATGGTGGAAAGCCCCGACGAGCGCAACCCCAAGGGCGAGCTCCAGGAATTTCTCCAGGCGATCCATCCCATCGCGCCCATCTATCAGATCGTGGGCGAGAGCGGCCCCGACCA
The DNA here is from genome assembly GCA_027485615.1 of Verrucomicrobiaceae bacterium. Classification (GTDB taxonomy): domain Bacteria; phylum Verrucomicrobiota; class Verrucomicrobiia; order Verrucomicrobiales; family Akkermansiaceae; genus Luteolibacter. Next base: position 34,093 of record JAIXQS010000144.1, on the reverse strand, counting down.
CCGCCGCGTTTTCCAGGCGGAGGTGACATGGCAGGGGAAGCTGCTGGCCTCAGGAAAAGGCAAAAGCAAAAAGGAGGCCGAGGCGCGAGCCGCCGCCGAGGCGCTGAGGTCGAAGAGCTGGGAAAACTGAGGGGGATGTATCAAGTTACTCCGAGGGTGCTTTCACCCAAGTGACTGTCCACTTCACCTCGTTGTTCGCATCGGTTCGGATGGTGAGGCGGGTGAGTTTCTCGGGGGTTGTGGCGAGGGTGGCTTGGCCGGTGGAGGCGGTGACTTTGGTGGCGGTGTGGCCGTTGTTGGCGAGGGTGATGACAAATGGCTCGCCGCCGATGAGCTTTGCGCTGCCGCTGTAGGTGAGGGTTTCCGCGTCCCATTTCACATCCGCGAGGTCGGACATGCCCTGCATGATGTGGCGGTTCGTGGAGAGGAACTGCGGGTGATCCTTTTTGCGGTGGAGCGAGTAGGTGAGGGCTTGTTGCGGCTTGAGGGTTTGCTCGATGGATTGCTTGCCGGAGATTTCCCCGAGGAATTTGTCGTTCCAGAAATCATGGAGATAGTAGGTGGCAGCGGGATCGTGGCCGAGGGAGCCGGTGTCCGCCTGGTCGCCGGAAAGGGGGGTGGTGACGGTGTGCGGCTCGTTGTGGTTGTTGCAGAGGATGAGCTGCGACCAATCGTCGCTGATCCGATAGACGTAGACGGAGGGGTCGGTGCGGCCTTCGATGAGCATATCGACCGGGCGGAAGGATTGGGTGCCGCTGAGGATGGGGTAGAGGCGGGTGAGATCGTGCTGTTCCTCGGCGGTCATCCGGCTGAAGGAGGTGCCGAGTTCGAGGCGACCGGAGAGCAGGCCAACCTGGATGAGCATGGTGCGGCGGGCATCGGTATCCATGTTCTTGAAGGATTTCCCATCCGGATAGTAACCGAAGACGCTGCGGTGCTTGTACCAGCGGAGGCCGATGCGGGAGGCCATTTCGGGCTCGAAATGGGAGGAGTCTCCCCACACGCGTTGGAGGTCAACGATGCCGGCGGTGACATCGAGCATGGGGGCGAGGCTTTCGCCGAGGTTGCGCTCGTGGATGAAGGCTTTTTCGCCGAGACCTTCGCGGCAGAGTTCGAAAACTTTGCGGTAGGCGGCGGTGGTGGTGTAGGTTTTGTCCTCGAAGCCGCCGTTCGAAATCCAGGCGGTTTCCGGGTAGTCGAACTTGATGCCGCCCAATCCCTGCTCGCCGAGGCGTTTCCACATGGCAAGGGTGTGGGCTTGGAAAGCGGGATCAGTGAAATCACAGCGGACGAAGGGCTGGTGGTGGGGATGCTCGGAGTGGAGGCGGGTGATGTCGTTGTTGAGCATCCAGTCGGGGTGGGCGAGAGCGAAGTCATTCGAGGGCATGTTGCTCTGGATATAGGTGAAAGGGATGCCGCCGAGTTCGCGGATTTTGCCGTTGAATTTCCCGAAGGTTTCGTAGGGCGGGACAAGGGCGTTGGATTTCGCCCACATTTCGTCGTTCCACCAGCCTTGGGGGGTATCGCCGAAGTTCCGGTTGCAGTAGTAATCCGGCTCAAGGCGGATGGCGACGGGGGTGTAGTTGAGGATGCCGGACTTGGCGGCGATTTCCATTTGGCCGACGAGTTCCTTGGAGTTGTTGAGCGGCCGGCCTTCGCCGTAGGAGCCTTGGGAAACGAGCCAGCCGCAGAGGGTGGGGAAGTCGTAGGGCTTGGGGCGGGCGTTGTTGGCGGCGCGCATGGCGAGGCCGTAGGCTTCGAGCGAGGCAAAGGGATCGGCGGTGGAGATATCGAGAAATACGCTATCGGTGCCATGGTAGGTGGTGCCGGGTTCGATGAGTTTCCCCTGCGGATCCTCGATGGTGACGGAGAAATGCCCCTTGCGCTCATCGAGCAGGATCTGCCGCAGGAACTCTTTGTAATGCAGTCCGCCGACGACCATGGAGCTGCGTTTTCCATCGATTTTCCCGGTGGCGAGGAGGTTGTTGTGGGCGACGATGCTGAGTTCGGTCTGGACGCGGTTCGGCTGGGCTCCGGATCCTCCGCGCAGCAGGCGGGGCTCGGTGAGTTTCTTGCCGGGAAAAAAATTCGCCTTATCGATGATCCCGATACGCGCAATGCGTGCGGGGATTTCGCGGTGGTTCGTGACGGAGAATCCGAGGACGACGAAGGGCCGGCCATCGTAGAGGGTGATGTGGAGGGATTTCACCGGGAGGTAGCCGCCGCCGGGGGTCTCGGTGATGGTGAGTCGTTTCCCGCTGCCGAAATCGTCTTTGATTTCCGAGGATTCCCATTTCCGCGTGGGGGGTATGGGTGGGCGCCAGCCGGTTTCATCGACGGTGAACCGGGCGTTGGCAAAGGCAGTGACTCCGGAGGTGAGGTCGGTGGCGGAATAGGTGCCGGACTTGAGATGGTAGCCAAGGCTGACGGTGCCGTTTTCGATGGATACGCGGCTGTCTTTCTCTGCGATCTCAACCGCGGCGGAGGCGGGTAGAAGCAGGATTGCGGTGAGGAGGGGGATGATTTGGGCGAGCCGGTGCTTCATGGCGCACAATCAATGACGGGTCCGGCCACCGGGATCAATGGGATAAGAGGAAAAGCATGGAAGGCAGAGCAGAGCGCGGAAGTTTTCTCAAGGGTTGCTTGACCCCGGAATGGAGTGGGGGATAGAACGGCCCGGTTTTTGCCTGACCCGACCTATGAACATCCACGAATACCAAGCCAAGGAGCTGTTTGACCGATTCCAAGTCCCCAGCCCGAAGGGCAAGGTGGCGTCATCCCCGGAGGAGGCGTCGGCCGCTGCCAAGGAGTTCGCCGGTGCGAAGCTTGTGATCAAAGCGCAGGTTCATGCGGGCGGTCGCGGCAAGGGACATTTCAAAAACGGCTTCAAGGGCGGCGTGCATCTCATCGAAAGCCCGGAGCAGGCGGCGGAGTTCGCCGGGAAAATGCTTAACGAAACCCTTGTGACCGTGCAGACCGGCGAGGAAGGCCGCCTGGTGCGGAAAGTGATGATCGCCGAGGCGGTGGACATCACCCACGAATACTACCTCGCCATCCTGATGGATCGCGCCACCTGCGCACCGATCATCGTCGCCTCGACCGCTGGCGGCATGAGCATCGAGGACGTCGCCCACGACACGCCGGAGAAAATATTCCGCCAGGTCGTCCATCCGCTGCTCGGCCTTCAGGCCTATGAGATCCGGAAAATTTCCGCCGAGCTTGGCCTTGCCGGAGATATCGCGAAGCAGTTCGGGAAACTGCTTTCCAACCTCTACAAGCTCTTCATCCAATGCGATTGCTCGATGCTGGAGATCAACCCGCTCGTCACCACCCCCGACGGCCGCGTGTTGGCGCTCGACGCGAAGTTTGGCTTCGATGACAACGCCCTCTACCGCCACCCGGACATTGTCGCGATGCGCGACAAGGAAGAGGAGGATCCACGCGAGGTTGCCGCTTCGGAATACGAGCTCAACTACATCGGCCTGGACGGCAATATCGCCTGCCTTGTGAACGGCGCGGGTCTCGCCATGGCCACGATGGATATCATCAAACACTACGGCGGCGAGCCGGCGAACTTCCTCGACGTGGGGGGCGGCGCTTCCACGGAGCAAGTCACGGCGGCGTTCAAGATCATCCTGGGTGATCCGAACGTGAAGGGCATCCTCATCAACATTTTCGGCGGTATCATGGACTGCAACGTGATTGCCGAGGGCGTGATCGCCGCGGCCAAGGAAACCGGCCTCCCCATCCCGCTCGTCGTCCGCCTCGAAGGCAACAACGTCGAAATGGGCAAAGCCACCCTCGCCGCTTCCGGCCTCGATATCGTCGCCGCCGACAACATGGCAGATGGCGCACAGAAGATCGTGAAAGCGGTCGGCTGAAACACCCTGAAAACTTAAAACTGAACACTAGCAAACTTTCCCCATGGCCATTCTCATCGACGAAAACACCAAAGTCCTCGTGCAGGGCATCACCGGCAGCTTCGGCGCTCGCCACGCGCAGCTTTCACTGGATTACGGAACCAAACTTGTGGCCGGCGTGACTCCGGGCAAGGGCGGACAGAAATTCGAGAATGTCGTTCCTATTTTCGACACGGTTTCCCAAGCGGTGAACGAAACGGGAGCCACTGCCTCCGCGATTTTCGTTCCCCCACCGTTCGCAGCCGATGCGATCCTTGAGGCGATGGATGCCGGCGTGGAGCTGATCGTCTGCATTACCGAAGGCATCCCTGTCATGGACATGATGAAGGTGAAGCAGGCTCTCAAAGGCTCGAAGTCACGTCTTGTCGGCCCCAACTGCCCCGGCCTTGTCACGCCCGGTCGCGGCGAGAAAAGCCATGGCGGCTGCCGCATCGGCATCGCGCCGGGATACATCCACAAGCGCGGCAACGTGGGTGTCGTTTCCCGCTCCGGCACGCTCACCTACGAGGCGGTTTTCCAGCTCACGCAAATGGGCTACGGCCAGAGCACCTGCGTCGGCATCGGCGGCGACCCGATCAACGGCACCTCCCACCTGGACGTGCTCGAAATGTTCAACAACGATCCCGAAACAGAAGCGATCATCATGATCGGCGAGATCGGCGGCACGGCGGAAGTCGAGGCCGCGCGCTGGGCGAAGGATAATTGCAAGAAGCCCATCGCCGGATTCATCGCCGGTGCCACCGCACCTCCCGGACGCCGCATGGGTCATGCCGGAGCCATCGTCGGCGGCGAGGAAGATACCGCGCAGGCGAAGAAAAAGATCCTGGCAGAGTGCGGCATCACTGTTGCTGAAACTCCAAGCGAGATGGCCTCCGCGCTGATGATCGCGTGGGGTAAGTGATTTCGGAACGGAGCCGCGATTTAGAAATCGCGAAATCACCAGCAAAGCCCGTTCCCGTTGCAGGCGGGGTTTCGAAACCACGGTTTCTCTCTTTAGGTCTTGAAATCCCGCGTCTGGAACGCGAGCCAGCCGATGATGAACAGCGTCGCGTTCAGTCCTAACAGGAACGCATAGCTTTCGATCATTTTCGGCCATGAAATTTGCTGCTCCATGAAAAAGACCCATGCGCTCATCCGCCAGGTGACAAAGTAGCTCTCGTAGGGTTTGAAGAACGGAAAGCCCTGCAGGATCATGTCCACGAAAAGGATGGTCAGCGTGATGATTGTCGCGGCGGCCGGTTTGATTTTAAAACAGGAGAACATGAATGCGATCGATGACAGCGTGATCATGCTGATTCCGATGCCGCCCGCTGAGAGTGCCAGCCTGCTTGCGCCCTCCCACCAATCCGGATACGCGGCGAAGACCTTCATTTTGGGCTCCATCACGAACAGCCCTCCCTCCCAGCCTACCGCCGCCACGGCCATGGCGTATCCGCTGACGCCCACAAAAAAAACGAAGCTGAACGTGTAGAGGCAGACAGCCGTATATTTCACCAGCAGCAGCCGTAGCCGGGTGATCGGGCGCGCGAAGACCATGCGCAGGTTCCCGTCCTCGTTTTCCTTCGCGACGATATCCCCCGCCACCAGCGCGAAATAGATCGAGCCCAGCAGGAACATGCTCAGCAGCATGATGGTGAAAGTGATCGTCAGCGAGCTGTAGTAGGTTCCGAACTCCAGCCCGTTCCTCTCCACCAGCCCGCGCATGTGCTGCTGGCTCCTCTCCAGCTTGTAAACCAGGAGGATCACCACTTCCATGATCAGAAACGCCCCGTATCCCATCCACGTCCGCGGCCTTGCGAACAGCTTGCGGAGCTCGCCCCCGAGTTGCTGGAGAAAGATCATGTCAGTTCGGGCTGCCCTTTCCGTCCAGGATTTCCATATACACATCTTCCAGCGAGCGGCGGATGCGGGCGAACTCACGGACTTTCACGCCTGTTTGCACGAGCCGCTCCACGAGCTGTGCCGGATCGATCTCCGCAGGCAGCGCGATCTTGTCTTGCGCGATGATTTCCCCGCCCAGGCTGCGGACGATTTCCGAACCTTTCTCCCATGTCTCCAAGCTCACCTGATAGGTGGGCACCCCGTCTCGGAAACTATTAACCGAACCCTCAAAAACACGCTGCCCCTCGCGCAGGATCGCCACGCGATCACACATCAGTTCGACCTCGGCAAGGAGGTGGGAGTTGAAAAGCACGGTCATCCCGCGTTCCTCGCGGAGCTGGAGGATGAAATCGCGGAACCACTTGATGCCCTCCGGGTCGAGGCCGTCCGTCGGCTCGTCTAACAGAAGCAATTCCGGCTCCGGCAACAACGCTTGTGCCAAAGCCAACCGTTGCCGCATGCCGTGGCTGTAGGTGCGCACCTTCGAGCTGATCCGCTTCGTCAACCCGACGCGCTCGACGACTTCCCGCGCCGCCTTCGCATCGAATCCCCCCGAGTATCCCATCAGGATGCGGAGGTTTTCCCAGCCGCTCATGTAATCATAAAACGCGGGAGCCTCGAAGATCGCGCCGACCTTGCGCAGCGCCTGGCCGCGATTTTTCTGCACCGAAACTCCCCCGATCTCCACCTCGCCCTCGTCCGGCGCCACCATGCCGAGGATGATGCCGAGCGAGGTGCTTTTGCCCGCGCCGTTGTGGCCGAGAAGGCCGTAGATTTCGCCTTTTTCCAGTTTGAAAGAGACGTCCCGCAGAGCGGGTTTCCCGCCGAAGGCTTTGGTGAGTCCGCGCGCTTCCAGCATATCAATCCTTCCTGTTTGCCGTCGCGAAACGGGCCTTGTTGGAGCTACTAGAGTCGGCGTACAAGAAATTCGTGCCGCCGGGATGCCAGCTTTCCTTGTCGCTGACGAGAGGGATGAGTTCCGGCCTGTCCTCGATGCCGAAGAACGAGAGCTTCGTGACATGCAGCCCGTTCTGCGTGATGTTCCAGTTGTAGCTGCTGCCGGTTTTCGCGAACTGCTCCTTGTCGGCGGGGCAACGGAACACATCCTCACCTCCGCAGTAAGGCAGCAGCACCGTTTCCAAGACAGGCTCTTCCGAGCTTTTGTCATCCCGGCCCAGTGCGAGGACCGGTATGCGCTGGTTGTTCTCCGAAAGGTAGTCCTGAAGCCCGGCTCCGATTTGCCGGAGGTTTCCCAGGCATGCGGTCTCGCGGCTTTTGGCAACCATCGATATGCTCACCGGCACCGCGATGCCGACCAGCGTGGCGATGATCGCGATAACGATGAGCAGCTCAGTGAGCGTGAAGCCTCGGTTGGTGCGGGATGGCTTTCTCATCGCGGCCCGAATTCATTGCCCCTGAGTCCTTGCATGACCTCGTTCATCGCCTCCATCAGCGGCGCGAGGTCGAGCTTCGTGTCGGCGCTGGCCTTGTCGAAATAGGCGCGCATGCCTTCCTCGCTGATTTTCGTCAGCAAGGTCTCATCCATTTCCCTGGCGCGTGCCATCTCCTCCTCCGTGCGGCCTTGCTGGATTTCCTTCAAGCCCTTCTCCACGAAACTTTTCCGCTGCGCCTCCGGCATCTGGTCGAGCGCCTCCATGAAGCGGCTCATCGATTCCACGATGGTCAGGTCGACGAACAAATTCTTTTCCTTTGCGCTGAGCTTGCGGAAAAAACCCTCTCCCGAGCGGTTATCGCGATTCTTCTCGCGCTCCGCGAAATCGAGCCGGTTCACCATATCCGCGATCCGGCGGACTTCCTCTTCGCGCTCCGTCGCCACTGCCCCGTCTCCTGGATTCTCCGACCAGTCCTCGAATTTCATCTCCCGAATCTCGCGGTCGATCAGTTCGGCGGTGATTTTTTTCGACGAAGCGAAAGAGCGGACCGCGAACACCAACGCCCAAACCAGCGCCAGCACCGCCAAGCCTTTCAAGATCACCGCCTGTTTTCCTTTCACGCGCCTAAGCTAGGCCCACCGCGCATCGGCGCAAGGGGAGGTTTTGTGTTTTCGAGCGGGCGTTTTACGCTCGACCCGACATGTCTTACTCCGTTTTCTTTTCCGAGCCTATGTCCCTGCCCATTATCCAATACGGCGACCCCATCCTCCGCCAACAGTGCCGTCCTGTCGAAACAATCGACGACAGCCTCATCGCTCTTGTCGCCGAAATGCTGGAAACCATGACCGACGCGAACGGCGTGGGTCTTGCCGCACCGCAGATCGGGCGCGATTTGCGGCTCGCGGTCATCGATGTATCCCACGACCCCGAATGTGTTTCCTACCTGAAAGTCAACGGAGAGGACGCGGAACTCGGCGAGATCATGCCGCTCATATTTATCAATCCCACTCTCGAATACGGACAGGAAAAGGAAATCGGTTTCGAGGGCTGCCTGAGCATACAGGGAATTCGCTGCGAAGTCCGCCGACCCATGGATGTCAAAGCGACCTTGCCTCAGCTGGACGGATCAACGCTCGTCGTAGAGACGGACGGCCTCCTCGCCCGCGCTCTCCAGCATGAGATCGACCATCTCAACGGCATCCTGTTCACTGACAGGCTTTCGGCGGTAGGGAAAGTCAGCGTCAAAAATCGCCTGAAGCGGTTGCTTGCGGAGAAAGATTTTTAAAATTCGTGGATTTATCCATAAGCCTCCCCCATTTGGCTCGACATCTGTAATTATTTGTAATTAGTTTTAGAAACATTATGCGATAGTTAGCACTTGTATCAAACCATCATAATATCATGAGCGCGCCAAGAGGTATATTCGAAGCCTATCACATCCCATCAGCCCCAGTCGATGTGGCTCACCCTTTGTCTCCATTCGGAGTCGCGTCGGAGGGGTTTGCGCAAAGCCCGTTTACCGCTGCGAACCCCGTCGAATCGCGCAGGGAATCGCCGTTCTCCGTAGCAAGCATGAGCGACGACCAAGAGGATCCGAAAACAATGCGGCTCCCCGGCCTCCGGAAGCAGGCCGAAACCCCTTTCCATATCGCGGAGCCTCAGGGTTTCGGATTTGAAGCGCCTTCGCTGGTGGCTAGGGCTAATCCCTTCGAGCCCGCCTCCCAATCCCAACAGCCTGCGCCGTTTTCCCCTTTTACAGTGGAACATCATTCCGCCGCCCCTTCGCCCTATCCGGTTCACCCCGGTTCATATGGTGGATGGGCGCAAATCGAGTCCGCGATGGCTCCCCCAGCATACCCTCCTCAGTACCAGGCTCTGGCTCCACAACATCTTCACTCCGCGCTAGAACCGACCGGTTCCGATTCCTTCTACATCAAGCAACTAGAACTCCGCGCCATTTTCGGAGTGGATCGGGAGATGTCCAAGGAGGAGATCATCCAGCGCTCCCGCTCCCTGCCCGGCGTGCGTCAGATCGCGATCGTCAGCGCCACCGACATCGCCGCAGTGGACGCGCTCAAGCAGGTCATCAACAACCTGGGCTTCGGGAATGGCGCCCTGAAACTTTACTCAGGCTCCGTCCCCATCGAGTTCATTCGTGAAGGCCATATACTGCTTGCCGTCCAGACCGATGGCGGCTTCGCCCCGGGTGTCCGCGAAACCTTGATGCTGGTCGCCCGCGAACTCTCGCGCTAGGTGCTGCGGAAAAAACTTTCCGCCACCATCTCGACCTCGCCGAAGGGCAGGTCGGAGAGCATCCCGTATTTATCGAGGCGGTAAAGACGCGCCCGTATCGAGGCCGGGCTGGACATCCCGCAGAGGAAACGCGCCATCTGCCTCGGCGTGCCTAGCGCCGCGTGTTTCGTATCCGCCAAAGCTCGGATCTCTAACAGCTCTTGTGCCGCGACTTTTCTCGGCTTGGAAACCTTCAGCCTGGTCGGCGCGATCCCCCGGCAACGGTCGCAGTGCCCGCAGGCTTGGTCCATTTTCTCGCCGAAATGCCGAAGCAGCGATCCGGTCAGGCAGTTCTTGGTCGATGAAAGCGCCAGCACCTTTTCCAGCCGCGCGAGATCCGAGGCCTCGCGCTTCTTGAAACCCGCCGCCATCGCCTCCGCGAGTTCGCGCAAATTTCCCGGCTCCTTTCTCAACCGATAAGCCTGCCGCCAGTTCGATTTTTTCAGAGCGACATCGCCCGCCGCCTCCAGATCCGAAATGAGATCGCGCAGATCCGCCGCCGGAACCTTCAGCCTCTCCGCCGTTTCCGAAATCTCCACGCGCAGCCATTTCCACTCCGCGTCCAGCTCGGCGAAAACACCTTCCAGAATTTTCCGCTCCTTTGCGGGACGCCCCGCCAGAAGCCGCTCCAAAGGCCGCAGCAGCTTGATCCCGAAGCGGTCGAAGAAACTCCCCCGCGCCTCGATGATTCCGTCCATCTCCAGGTAGGCGAGGATCGTGGAAACGACCGTCTGGCGGATATCGCAGGTCGTCGCGAGATCATACAGCGAGACATCGAAGTCCCTCCCGAGTTTCAGCACGCGCTCCAATAGATTGCGCACCGCGCGGTCGCTGGGTGTGTCGGAGAAAATGAAATTCTCCAGCGTCGTCCGGTCATCGCCGCAGGCCAGCCATTCGCAGACGGCGGGCTGGCCGTCGCGACCCGCGCGCCCGATCTCCTGTGTGTATCCTTCCAGGCTTTTCGGCATGTTGTAATGGATCACCGCACGGATGTCCGCCTTGTCCACTCCCATCCCGAAGGCGATCGTCGCGACCACGGTATCCACCGCGCCGCCCATGAACTCCTCCTGGATCTCGCGCCTCAGCTCCGATCTCAACCCGGCATGATACGCCCTCGCGGAAAGGCCGCTTTTCGCAAGAAACGTCGCCACCTCCTCGGCCGTTTCCTGCCGCGTGACATACACCACCGCCGGAGTGCCGTGCGACGCGAGCCGATCTAACAGAAGATTTTTTCTATCGCCCGCCTTGCATGGCGTGATGTGCAGATCGAGGTTGGGACGGTGGAAGCTCAGCTTCACCACATCCGCCTTCGCGATCCCGAAGCGCTTTCGTATGTCAGCCTCGACCTTCGGCGTCGCGGTGGCCGTCAGGGCGAGCAACCGCTTCACACCGAGCTGCTTGCGGATCTTTCCGAGCTTCAGGTAGTCCGGCCGGAAATTGTGCCCCCATTCGGAAATGCAATGCGCCTCGTCCACCGCGATCATGGAGAGCGAGACGCCCTTGAGAAGCTTGCGGAACTCCGCGTTTCCGAGTTTCTCCGGCGAAACGTAGAGCAGCTTCCACTCGCCCCGCAGCAGCCGCGCGACAACCTCTCGGTATTCCTCCGGGTTGAGCGTCGAGTCCAGCCGCGCCGCCGCGACCCCTTTCGCGGCGAGGCGATCCACCTGGTCTTTCATCAGCGCCAGCAAGGGCGATACGATCAGCGCCGTCCCTTCCAGCATGAGCGCCGGAAGCTGGTAGCACATGGATTTCCCGCCTCCCGTCGGAAACACCGCCAGCGCCGACCGCCCGTCCATCAGCGAGGAAATCACCTCCTCCTGTCCTGCCCGCAGCGCGTCAAAACCGAAAACCTCTCGCAGCAAATCCTTCACCGCCGCGATTTCTACCAGTCCCCGGAGACGAAGGAAATCTCTTCCCGAGCGAATCCAGTAAGCCCATCATGCGAACGCACGTAAGCGCAAAAACCATGCAAAAGCTTTTCCTCATCGGCGTCCTCACCGCCGCCACCGCATTCGCGCAGGAACCCGCGAACGTTCCCGCCGAGATGGCCGCCGCCGCGAACGCATTCCTCTCCGCCCTGGACGAGAATCAGGCGAAGAAAGCGAAGTTCCCCTTCGCCGCCGACCAGCGTGAGAACTGGGGCTTCGTTCCCCGTGATCGCAAAGGCCTGGCGCTTGAGGAACTCGATGAGAAGCAAACCGCCCTCGTCCGCACGCTTCTCAAGACCGCGCTCAGCGATCCCGGCCTGGAAAAGGTCGATGCCGTGATCGCCCTCGAAGCCTTCCTGGGCGAGATCGAGAAAAACCCGGACTTCCGTAACCCCAAAGCTTATTTCACCTCCGTCTTCGGCGAGCCGAAAGCCGAAGGCACATGGGCATGGCGCTTCGAGGGTCATCACCTCTCGCTCAACTACACCGTCGTCGATGGCAAAACGGTTGCTGTCACGCCCTCCTTTTTTGCGGCGAACCCCGGCGAGGTCACCATTGAGCACAAAATGAAAGGCACCCGCCCTTTCCACGCCGAGGAAGACCTCGCCCGCGCCCTTGCCACCACGCTCGTGGAAAGCGGCAAAGCCGTGGTCTATTCCAAAAAGCCGCCCGCCGATATCCTGACCGCCGAGGATAGGGCCGTGAAGCAGTTGGAACCGGTCGGCGTGAAGGCATCCGAAATGAACCGATCCCAGCTGGTTGCCTTAAGGAAACTCATCGCGGAGTTTGCAAATCGCCACCGCAAGGAACTCGCGGAAGCCGATATCGCGAAAATCGGTGCCGATATGGGTAACCTCCGCTTCGGCTGGGCGGGCGGCCTCAAGCGCGGCGAACCTTACTACTACCGCATTCAAGGTACTACTTTCCTAGTGGAAGTCGCCAACGTCCAGAACAACGGCAACCACTTCCACGGTGTCTGGCGCGACAGCGCGAACGACTTCGGCCGCGACCTGCTGGGTGATCACGTTGGCCATGACCATTGATAGCTTCCATTCCCTTCGCGATCTCCCGCCTGCCCCGGAACCGCGTTTCCGGGAACATGCGCCCGGTCTTTCGCTGGCGTGGAACGAATTCGGCGATCCCGATGGCGCGCCGGTTTTCTACTACCACGGCTGGCCTAGCTCGCGTTTGCAGGCGCGGCTGGCGCATCATCTCGCGGCGGATCGCGGACTGAGGCTCATCGCGATGGATCGACCGGGGATGGGGAAATCGACGCTCATCCGCGATCGCAAGCTGGAGGATTGGCCGGAGCTGATGGCGCGTTTCGCGGATCATCTCGGGATCGAAAAATTCGCGCAGCTTGGCGTTTCCGGCGGCGGCCCGTATGTGCTGGCCTGCGCGGTGATGATACCGGAGCGGCTCACGCGTTCCGCCGTGCTGGCGGGGATGGTGCCGCTGCCGCTGTTAGGCCATGGTAGGCGAGGGTTGCATCCGCTTTACCGCATGCTGATACCGTTGCGGAAATTGCCTGCGCCACTTTTCACCCTCGGATTCCAAGCCGCTGCGCTCGCTTGCAAATGCCGCCCGGATGTCCCGCCGATGTCCCTTCTTCTCCAGAGTCTCGCCGAAGAAGACAGGGCGATCATGCTGGGAGTTCCGGGTATCTGGGATGTGCTCACGAAAAGTTTCACCGAGGGTGTTTGTGGGCCATCGGGTGGCCAGGGTGTAATGACGGATTCGGAAATCTACCTCCGAATGCCCGGTTTTGGCGTGGAGGAAAACACGCACGCCATCCGCTACTGGCATGGCGCGGATGACAAAAACATACCCATCTCGCTGGTGGAAAGGCTTTGCGAAATCCTCCCCCGCGCGGAGCTTGAGGCCGTGGATGGTCTCGGCCATTTCTCGCTCGCCGCGCTGCGCGCCGAAGCGGCTCTCGATTATCTGAAAGGACATGCCTGAAACTCAACAAGCCGATGATGAGGAGTGGGTCGATGTCGCCCGTTTCCCCAGCCTCGATGAAGCTCAGGAAAACGCCCTCGTCGCGCTCGCGATGGGCGAATCGATCCGCGTGGATCACGGCGAGGTTCCCGGCGAGTTCGAGCTGCGCGTCGAGCCTGCCGCCGCGCCGCGTGTGTCCGAGGAGCTGCGAGAATACGCCGCCGAGGCCGAGGTGAAACCGCTGCCGCGGCCCCTTGTTTCCGCAAGCTGGTCGCAGCATCCCGCGGGTGCGCTTCACTACCTCGTCTGGGCTGCGGTGTTGCTGATTATCTTCCATCAACAATCGCAGGTTCCTTCCCTCGCGGATCGCGGCGCTTCGTCGAGCATCGGCCTCATCGCGGGCGGCGAGTGGTGGCGTCCCTTCACCGCGCTATTCCTCCACGGTGATGGCGGGCACATCATCGGCAACCTCGCCAGCGGCGCGGTCTTCGGCGCGTTGGTTTCGAAATCCATCGGCCCGTGGAAAGGCTGGGCGCTGATCCTGCTCGCCGGGACGGTCGGCAACGCGATCACTTCCCTAGTCACTTATCCTGAATCCTTCGTTTCGCTCGGGGCATCCACCGCCGTCTTCGGTGCGTTAGGGATACTTTCGGGTATCGGCATCGTGGAAAATTTCCGCGAGGATCTCCGCATGCCTTGGATGCGCGTGCTGGCACCGCTGCTCGCGGGATTGATTTTGCTCGGCTGGCTCGGCGGTGCTGCACCCGGCGCGGGCGTCGATGTCTTCGGGCACGTGTTCGGATTTTCCGCCGGTGTTCTCGCTGGAGTAGCCTGCCGTTATTTCGATTCCGCGGAGGCCGCTCTCATGCGCCGCCCGTAAACCAGTTCGAACACCGGCGATGCCATCAGCGTCGTGACGATGGCCATCACCACGAGGATCGAAAACAGCGCCTCGCCGATGATGCCGTGCTGGAGGCCGATGTTGATGATAATCAGCTCCATCAACCCCCGCGCGTTCATCAGCGTGCCGACGGCGAGCGAGGTCGCATTATCCTCTCCGTTGAGGCGCGCGGCGGCCCAGCAGGCTACGCCTTTCCCGAAAATCGATGCGATCAGGATCACCAGGCCGACCAGCAACAAGCCCGGATACACCAGCACATCCAGTTTCGTGTTGAGCCCGGAAAAGGTGAAGAACATCGGCAGCAGGAACACCACCGCGAAGGGTTCGATCTTGCGGCGGATGTCTTCCGCGTAAACACCGCGAGGCATGGCGATGCCTAGGATGAAACCACCGAACACCGCATGCACCCCGATGATGTCGGCATACCAAGCCGATGCACAGAACAGTGCCAGCGTAACCGCCATCATTGGCTGGGAAACCTCTCCGTCCCTCTCGGCCTTGCGTCCCAGCCCGGCGAGCAGCTTTTTCCCCACCGTCAGCATGAGCACGCCGTAGAGTATCGATCCGCCGATCGCGATCACTTCCGCACCGATGCTGATCCCGCCGATCTGCAACGGCTGCGAGGCGCCGAACGACGCCAGCACGATGGCTAAAACGCACCATGCGGCGGCATCATCAATGGCTCCCGCCGCAAGAGTGAGTGTGCCAAGGGGCGTGCCGGAAAGCCCCCTTTCCGAAATGATCCGAGCCAGCATCGGGAAAGCGGTGATCGCGATGGCCGCGCCGAGGAACAGCGCGCCTTCATGATACTCCACCTTCGGCGTGAAAATGCCCGGCACATCGATGAGCCACAAAACCAGCAAGGCACCCAAAATGAACGGCACCACCATGCCCGCCACCGAAACGCAAGCCGCGCTGCGTATCCTTGTCCGGAAATGATCCGTGCGGAACTCGAGCCCCACCAGAAACATGTAGAGCCCCACGCCGAGCTGCGCCCCCGCATACAATATGCCCCGCGATTCCTTGGTGAAAATGAGCGCCGTTGATTCCGGCCAGATCAACCCTAACAACGACGGCCCAAGCATCACGCCCGCGATCATTTCCCCTACCACCTGAGGCTGCCCGATGCGCTTCGCCGCCAAACCCACCAACCTGCAAACGATCAGGATGATCGCCATTTGGAGAAAAAACGAGGCCGAGAGCGCATGCATGAGCGGAAGAGAATGCATACCCGGCATCAGGTAAAGGAGAACCTCGCGCCCCAAACCCACCGTTGCAAGAGGGCAGGGAACAGTCTAATGAAAAGCATGGTCAGCGTGGATGCAAAAAGCAGAATGGACGACGCCCGACTGTGGGCGGTCGCGCTCTGCGTATCCGTCGTGCTGAACCTGCTGCTGCTCGCATGGGTCAGCATCGAGGCGATCCAGTCGGAGCTGGCGCGGAAAAACAAGCCGCCGGCGGTCTTCCAACCCGAACAAACGGTGCGAATTTTCCCGGAAATGTTGGAGCGCATCGAGGAAGTCCCGGTCGCCGCCGCGAAGCAACCCGAAGCCCCGCCTGAGCTCGCCCGCACGACCCCCGATCAGGAAAGCGCCGAGCCTCCCGCCAGCCGCCGTTACATCGGCGAGCGCAACACCAACGCCACCAGCGACCGCGCCCCGACTTCCGATGACGCTTCCATGCCCTCCCAAGCCGGTCGCGAAGCCCGCCCCGAGGAAGCCCCGGAAACCACCGAAAGCCGCTACCAGGACGGCAAGCTGAACACCGTCGATCCCGTCCCCTCACTTCCTGCCGATCCCGCACCGTTTTCTCCGGAGCCACCCGAGATGACAAAAGCCGAAACTGCAAAAGGCGAAAAACGCACTGAACCGAGTGATGCCGAAAAAGCCGAAACCGCCATCCGCGAAAAGATCCTAGACGGCCCGAACCCCATCGACACGCCGGTCGCGAAAAGCGAGGTGCGCGAGGACATGAAACCCCGCGAGGAAAAAAAGGCGCGCGACGGCGCGCCCGATGCCTTGGCCGAGAAAAAGGCCGAGGATCTTCCCAAGCCCAAGCCATCTCCCGTTTCGGATCCGGCCTTCACCGGAAACCAGAGCAAGACCGCCATCCAGGGCAATATTTCCCGCACCGGCCGGAGTGCGCTCGACGTCGCCGATTCCCCGATGGGCCGCTATCAGGCGCAGATCAGCCGCGCGGTGGAGCTGGAGTGGCAGCGCAACTGCGTGAAGCACCGCGATTTCATCACCCCCGGCTACCTTACCGTGCGTTTCTTCGTCGCGGATGACGGCCGTGTGAAAAGCGTCCAGTTTCTTGGCGACAGCGAGACCGGGGAGGTGCAGAAAGGGTTCACCCTCAACTCGATCCGCAACGCCCCCATCCCGGCCATGCCTAAAGCCGTGAAAAAGGAAATGGGCGGTGATGCCCTCGAACTCATCTTCAACTTCTATTTCTAACAGCAACACGCATGGACATACTCGCAATCAGCGCCACCAAGGCGACCCTGGAATTCATCGATAAGGGCGGCATCTTCATGTATCCGCTCGTCCTCTGCTCGATCACCGGCCTCACGGCGATCGGCTTCAAGGCCATGTCGCTCGGACGTTCCCGCACCGTCCCGGATGGACTGGCCCGCGGCATGGCGGGCATTGGCTCCGGTGATTCCGATCTCGTTGTCCGCCAGATCAACCAAGGCGGCAGCGCGCTCGCCCGCCTCGGCGCGGTGGCTCTCCGTCACCACGGCAAACCCGCCGATGAAATCACCCGCGCCGTGGAGTCCTCCGCCCGCGAGGAGGTCGTGAAAATGCACGATGGCATCAGCGTGCTCGATGTGGTCATCACCGTCGCCCCGCTGCTCGGTTTGCTCGGCACCGCCTCCGGCCTCGTCACCATTTTCCAAGGCCTCGGCGAAACCACCGACCACCTCGCCATCGCCCGCGGCATCGCGGAGGCGCTCAACACCACTATTTTCGGTCTCGCCATCGCCGTGCCTTGCGTGATCGCCCACAGCTATTTCACCCGCCGCATCGAGCGCCTCACCGCCCGCATGGAATCCGTCCTCGCCGATTACGTCTCCGCCTGCTCCCAGCAAACCCCGCCCGCAAACTGAGATGCAATTCCACCGCGTCCAGCGCCGCCGGGCCGAGGTGCCCATCGTGCCGATGATCGATATCCTTTTCATCCTGCTCGTGTTTTTCATCGTCTCCACCACCTTCAAGAAACCCCGCGAGATCCTCCAGATCGAGCTGCCCACCATCCGCGAAATCCCCTCGGAGACCGTCACCGATACGCGCTCCGTCATCGCTGTGGATGCGACGGGAAACATCACCCTCGACTCCCTCGCCGTCCCTGAAGGACTTCTCGGAGCATACCTGCAAGCCTACCAGAAACAGAACCCCGGCCGGAAACTCGAACTGGAAGCCGACCGCCGCCTGCCCCTCGAACGCCTCCTTGAAATCTGGGATGCCCTCGGCAAAGCCGGCATTTCCATCAACGATGTCCCTGCGCGGATCAAGGTGGGGAAATAGGCGTGACCTTGCCTCTTGCAGGATCAAAGAGGGTCGTTTAAACTTTTACGTGTTACCTCAAACTAGGACAGGAGAAGAAAATGATTCAGACTTTGGAAGCAGTGTTTGATGGCGAAGTGTTCCGCCCCGATTTCCCGCTTGCGGTGAAAGCGAATACGCGCGTTCGTCTTGTCATCGAGGCCATGCCCGAGACAGCGGGAAAGGCCGCCTCATTTCTCCAAACCGCGCGCGCCCTGAAGCTGGATGGTCCGGCGGATTGGTCGGATAACGTAGACACATATCTCTATGGGGAGGAAGCGCGGCGTGGGGACTGAGGCATTTCTGGATACCGCTTTTGCCATCGCGTTGTCTTCATCAGGCGATGATTTACACAGGGTTGCTCTTGCTCTCGCTGATGAGTTGGAAACAAGCCCAACCCGCATCGTGACGACAAGGGCTGTCTTGATGGAAATCGGCAATGCCCTTTCCAAGCAGCGTTATCGCCCGGCGGCGGTCGAGTTGCTGCTGTCTCTCGAAAACGATCCGAAGATCGAAATTGTTCCCGTTTCAGGCGATCTTTACGCGCAGGCATTCAAGCTCTTTAGTGAGAGGACGGACAAGGAATGGGGCTTGGTCGATTGCGTGTCCTTTGTTGTGATGCGGGAGCGGGGTATCACCGATGCCCTGACCTCCGACGACCACTTCCGCCAAGCGGGATTCAACGCGTTAATGCGGAAATAGGAGACCGATTTCCACCTCAAATCCCCGCATCAAACGCCTGCACCTTGCTTTCCATTTCCTCCCTGAGCCGTGAGCACATCATCTCGCACAGCTCGTTCACGATGGGATCCGCGATGAAACAGAAGGAGGAAAGCCCCTCCTTGCGCATCGCGATCATACCCGCCTCGCGGAGCACGGAGAGATGCTTGGAAACATTCGCCTGACTGGAGCCGGTCGCCTCGACGAGCTGGCCGACGCTCTTTTCGCCGTCCATCAGCAGGTTGAGGAGGCGCAGGCGCATCGGTTCGGACAACGCCCGAAAACGCGCGGCGATCAGTTCCAACGCGAGAGGGGAGAGCTGCTTCTTCGGCTCGGATTTTTTTTTGGCGGACATGGTAAAAATGGTTTGATTTATCGTTATGTGGCGATATAGTTGCGTTAACCGAAAGAAAATCAAGTCGAAATTTCTCTCCATGAATACGAACCAAGAAATCATCCAGCCCGCCGAACTCAAGTCCCTACTCCCGTCCGGCTGCCACCTCATCGATGTCCGTGAGCCGGTCGAACACGCCGAGGAACACATCGTCGGCGCGAAACTCATCCCGCTCGGCCAGCTTGAGCAGCGCAGCGGCGAGATCGACCGCAACGCGCCCGTCGTGGTCATGTGCCGCAGCGGCAAGCGCGGCGCGGAGGCGATGAAGAAGTTGCACGCGCTGGGCATCACGAACGTCCGCAACCTCGAAGGCGGCATCCTCGCCTGGAAGGGCGATGGCTATCCCACCGGCAAAAGCCGCAGCGGCTGCCTTCCGCTCATGCAGCAGGTCCAGCTCACCATTGGCCTCGGCGTGCTCACCGGCGCGATCCTCGCCCTCACCGTTCATCCGAACTGGGTTTTCCTCTGCGCCTTCTTCGGCGCGGGACTCACCATGGCCGGCTCCACCGGTTGGTGCGGACTCGCGATCCTGATGTCGAAAATGCCCTGGAACCGCGTGGCCGGTCAGTCCTGCTGCGCCTCCGGAAACTGCTCCACTTCCAACTAACGAAACCATGTTCCTCCGCCAAATCCCCGACCACGCCCTCGCCCAATACGCCTACCTCATCGGTTGCCAACGCACCGGCGAGGCGGTCATCGTCGATCCCGAACGCGATGTGGATCGTTACCTGAAACTCGCCGCCGAGAACGGTTTTCGCCTCACCGCCGTGGCGGAAACCCACATCCATGCGGATTACCTGAGCGGCGCCCGCGAACTCGTTGAACGCCACGGAGCCATCGCCTACCTTTCCGCTGAGGGCGGCCCGGACTGGCAGTTCGAGTGGGCGAAGGGAAATCCCAAGGCCCGCTTCCTGCATGACGGCGATGTTTTCAAGGTGGGCAACATCGAGCTGAAAGCCGTCCTTTCCGCAGGCCACACGCCGGAGCATATCAGCTACCTCGTCACCGACATCGGCGGCGGCGCGACGGAACCCATCGCGCTCCTCAGCGGCGATTTCATCTTCGTCGGCGATGTGGGTCGCCCCGATCTGTTAGAGAGCGCCGCCGGGCAGGTGGGCGTGATGGAGCCGAGCGCCCGCCAGCTTTACGCCAGTCTTCGCGCGACCGCCGCGCTTCCAGATCACATCCAGATCCTCCCCGCGCACGGGGCCGGCAGCGCGTGCGGCAAAGCCCTCGGCGCGGTGCCGATCAGCGTGATGGGATACGAAAGGCGTTTCAACGGAGCCTTGCGCGAAGCCCTCGCGGGCGAGGAGGAGGCGTTCGTGAAAGACATCCTCTCCGGCCAACCCGAGCCGCCGCTCTATTTCGCACGAATGAAGCGCGACAATAAGATCGGCCCCGCGCTTTTGCCGGACGGCACTTTGCCAAAGCCCCGCCGACTCGATGCGGATAAATTCACCGCCCTCGTGAGACAGGGAATATACGCGCTCCTCGATCTCCGCGCCGACCGCGCCGCCTTCATGGAGCGCCACGTCACCGGCTCACTTTTCGCGCCACTGGCGGGCGGGAAACTGCCTCTCGTCGCGGGTTCCTATCTCGATGAGAGCGCCTCCATCATCCTTCTCGTCAACGACGCGGACGAAGTGGAGGAAGCCGTCCGCCAACTCATCCGCATCGGCCTCGACAAGGTGGAGGCATGGTTGCCCTCATCCGAGGCGCTCGCCGTCGATGAGATCACGGCCCACCAGGAAAGCATCACCACCGCACAGCTCGCCGAGGCCTTGGCCGCGAATCCCGGAGCCGCCGTGCTCGATGTGCGCGGCGCGGGCGAGTTCGCGGCAGGACAAGTGAAGGGCGCAGTGAACATCGCCTACACTCGCCTTGCCGCGCGGATTTCCGAGGTGCCGTCCGGCGCGCCGCTCTTCGTCCACTGTGGCAGCGGCCTCCGCGCCGCCTTCGCGACCTCGTTTCTCGCGGGCGAAGGGCACGAGGTCGTGTATGTGAACGGCTCCTTCGGTGAAATCCCGGCGGGCATCCGGAAATGAACACTCTCGCCCTGCTCGGTGCCGCGCTGATCGGCCTGTCGCTCGGTCTCACGGGGGCAGGCGGCAGCATCATTACGCTGCCGGTGCTCGTTTATCTGGCGGGCGTCGCGCCGAAAGAAGCTGTCGGTCTCAGCCTTTTCATCGTCGGTGCGGCGGCGCTAGTGGGGGCTTTGCAAAGGATTCGCGGCGGCGGAATCCATCCCAAGGCTGCGCTGATGTTCGCGCTTTCCGGCATGGTCGGTGCGGCGGGTGGCGCGAGGCTTACTCCGCTCGTTTCCCCGCAGGCGCTGATGATCATTTTCGCGGCGCTCATGCTCGTGGTCGCGGTGAACATGCTCATCGGAAAAAACGACGAGCTCTCCCCCGCCGCCGAGTGCAAGCCCATCCGCTGCCTACTCGCGGGGCTGGCGGTCGGTGTGCTCACAGGCTTCATCGGCGTCGGCGGCGGGTTCCTGCTGGTGCCCGCTTTGGTGAAATTCGCCAAGCTCCCGCTCCGCCAAGCCACCGGCACTTCGCTGGCCATCATCGCATTCAACTCCGCCTCCGGCTTCCTCGGCCATTTCGGCGAAGCCCCGCCGCGCTGGCCACTCGCCTTCCTTTTCGCGGGCATCGCGGCGCTTGGCGTGCTCGCTGGTGCCGCACTCGCCAAGCGCCTACCCGTCGCCCGCCTCCGGCAGGGCTTCGCGGTTATGGTTATCGCCACGGGGGCCTTCGTCCTCTGGCAAAACGGGGTGGGCTGACGCACGGAATTTATCCCTGAATTTTTTTCTAAGGATCCCCGTTCCCGCGTGTCTTCCTATTAGAGACATGCCAAAAACGATCCATGGAACCCCCTACCTCCAGCGCCGCCGCCCTTAGGAGGGACGCAGTCATTTCGGTTCTGCCGACCCCGAACGCCGCCGCCAGGGAGGATAAACCCACGCTCCGCCAGGTCTTCGACGCCGAGGAATCCGCATTGCTGCGCTTCGCCCACGGCCTCACCGGCCAGCGCGAGACGGCGGAGGACATCGTCCAGGATGCTTTTCTGAAGCTCCACACCCACTGGCACGAAGTGCAACAGCCCCGCCCCTGGCTTTTCCGCTGCGTCCGCAACCTCGCCCTCAACCACCTCCGCGACAACAAACGCACCTCATCCATCGAAACCAATCCCCAGACCTCCAAGGAATGGGAAACCCCCGCCCCCGATCCCGACGCCGCCCTCGGGAAAATGGAGGCCATAGGCACTCTCCAGCTCCTCATCTCCGAACTCCCCGAGCCCGACCGCACCCTCGTCTCCCTCAAATACCTTTCCGGCCTCCGCTACGAGGAAATCGCCGTCCAAACCCAGCTCACCGTCTCCAACGTCGGCTACAAACTCCACCACACCCTCAAATCCCTCGCCTCTTCATTGCGCCAACTAGGCATAGAAACCGCCGAAGGCTGAAAGGAACCGCGATTTAGAAATCGCGACAACCCAAGCCCACTCAACCCAAGTCTTCCACCGCTCACCGCTCACCCACCACCTCTTCCCATGAACGACACCCCGTCACCCTTCTCCATCCACCCGGATGAGCAGCTCGAAGCCCGCATCACCGCGTGGGTTCTCGGCGAGGCGTCCCCTTTCGAAATCGCCGAACTCGAATCCCTCGTCGCGAAATCCCCCGAACTCCAGCTCTTCCTCGCCCGCACCCTCGCCATCCACTCCCTCCTCCAGGAAGCCGAAACCACCGCCAACGCTCCGTCTGAGGATTGGAAACTGCCCGACGAAAAACGCGCCAAGCTCTCCCCCATCCTCGGCGACATCCACGTTCTCATTCCCGAGAAGGAATCCCGCATCCGCCGAGCCTCCTTCCGCGCCGCATGGGGCATCGCCGCCGTCCTCATCCTCACTTTCTTCACCGAGCGTTTCCTGTTCATCCCTGCGACATCCGATAAGAACATGTCCCAGACAGTCAGAAATACCGCGGATATAGCCTACGAATCAGGCGCTCCTCTTGAGAAGGCCACCCCTGTAGAAATCGACAAAAAGACAGGTTCTCCAGCGTCGATTGGCAGAACTATGCTGACCCGCGACGAATCTGCCATGGCTTCCGGAGGTTCGGTAGCCTATGACGCAGGCTCGGACGGAACAGCTGGTATTAAGAAGCATGAGGCTGAGACCCTTAAAGGTAGCCGACCAAGCGCCCGCCGCGACGGGCAGGCCGAATCGTCAGTCGAACTGGAACGAGCGATCGTGGGGTCCCGCGAACGTCCCGTCGAGACATCCATCAACCGTGCTACGCTTGGCGCGATCCTAAACAACACCGAAGGCACCGCTAAGGCCCGCAACCCGGGTGATTCGGAATCCAAGAAACCGATTGGCAAGGTGGGTATGATTGCGGGCTCGATTCTTGAAACCGAAGGCTCGTCCAGAGCCGCATCGCTTGGCCTCCCTCCCACCCCGAGCGAATCTGAACTGGCTCCCCTCGCGGCTGCTGCCGTAGAGAAGGCATCGGAAGACTCGGTTTCATTGCCTCAGAACCTCGCCCGTTCCCTTCGTGATAAGGCGCAAAAAAAAGCCGATCTATCGGATTTATCCACGGAAATCCCCGCCGCGCAGGAGCCGTTCTCCACATTCTCGCTGAACATTTCCGACGCCTCGTTCCAGCTCGCCCTCGCGGCGGTGGAGAAAGGTGAGCGCCCCGATCCCGCTTCCATCAAGCCGGAGCAGTTTTACAACGCGGTCGATTACGGCGATCCCGCGCCGTCCTCGTTGGAGCCCGTCGCTGCCGCCATCGACCAGACCGCGCACCCGGTCATCCCCGGCCGCCATCTCGTCCGCGTAGCGATCCGCACCGCCTCCACCGGCCGCACCGCCGCGCAGCCGCTGCGCCTCACCCTGCTGGTGGATCAATCCGGCTCCATGGCCCGCGCCGACCGCCGTGCCGCGATGGACACCGCCCTCGCGCAGCTCGCCACCTTGCTGACGGAAAACGACCAGGTCACCGTCATCGGTTTCTCCCGCACCCTGCGTCTGATCGCCGATTCGCTCCCCGGAAACGAGGCCGCGAAAATCCCCGACCTCATCAACCCCTCCGCCAGCGAAGGCGGCACGAACCTGGAACAGGCGCTCAACCTTTCCTCGGAACTCGCCCTCCGCCACCAGCTCGATGGCGCGCAGAACCGCATCGTTCTCTTCACTGACGGAGCCGCCAACCTCGGCGACGCCGATCCCGACCGCCTCGCGGAGCGCGTCAAGGAACTCCGCCAGCAAGGCCTCGCCTTCGACATCGCCGGCATCGGCACGAACGACACCAACGACCGCCTCCTCTCCGAACTCGCCCGCCACGGTAACGGCCGCTACTACCTCGTCGGCGAAAACACCGGAGCGTCCCTCGCCGCCCAGCTCGCGGGCGCCTTCCGCCTCGCCGCCGAGAACGTGAAAGTCCAGATAAAGCTCAACCCCGAGCGCGTCGGAAACTACAAGCTCATCGGCTTTGAGAAAGACCGCCTCAAGACCGAGGACTTCCACGACGATTCCGTCGACGCCGCCGAGCTCGCTGCGGACGAGGCCGGGGTCGCCATCTATCAGGTCGAGACCCTGCCCGAAGGCTCCGGCGAGATCGGCGAGGTCAGCGTCCGTTTCCGCGTCACCGCCTCCGGCGAAATGGCCGAGCGCGCCTGGACGATCCCCCACGACCCCACCACCCCCGCCTTCGACAAGGCCGCCCCCCAAACTCAGCTCGCCACCCTCGCCTTGATGGCCGCCCAGAAACTCCAGGGCGGCCCCCTCGCCGACGCGATCCGTTTCCCCGATCATGCGGAAACCATCGCGAAGCTGAAACAAACCTACGCCAACGACGCGAAAACCCAACGCATGTTCACGCTCATCACCGCCCCACTCCTCTTTTCCACGCTGAGCGCGGAAGAAAACATCGCACCCAAGGAACCCAAAGAATGGGCCCGATGGGTCGAAAAGCTCCATCCCATCACCGATGCCCAAGGCCACGGTCCAGACATCGGCTCCGATGAGTGGATGGGCGCGTTGGATAAAAAACTCGGCATCACCGACAAGCAAGGCCACGGCCCGGACATCGGATCCGAGGAATGGCGCAGCGCCGTCGAAAAGAAACTCCAAGGAGAAAAACGCGAACTCCTCTCCTCCCATTCCACCCTCGCCCGCTTCGACGGCCTCAAGGATCACCGCTGCATGGGTCTCACCTCATTATGCCCGGACGAATGCGGACACTCCGGAAAACTCGCCTCCTTTAAGATCATCAAATACCTCGCCTACGAAAAACCCGGCGAATACGGCGACCCGAAACAGGAAACCTTCCAGATCCTGATCCAGGACAACAAGGGAAACACCAAGGTCGCGGAAAACATCCTCACCGCCATCCGCACCCTCAAGCCCGGCGACGAAGTGAAACTCGATTGGAACCACGACTACGTCACCAAAGGCGGTTCCAGTTCCCCCGAGCGCCCCATCACAAAGCTAGAGAAAAGCGAATGACCCTCCTTGCTTCACACCGCCGCCGTGCGGACTTTTCCGAGGAGTCTTCTTAGGATAGGCAGTGAGCTGTAGTAGATCATCGGAATCAGGAAAATCGCCGAGATCGCCCATGCCTCGATGCCATGGAGGGCGGCCATGCCGAAATCGCTGGCGAACTGGGCGGGGTTTTCCTTGAAGCGGGTGAGGAGCTGGGGGATGGAGAGCGGGATGGGCGGGACGCCGTTGAGGCGCTGGCCGATGCGGATGAAGACGAGGATCATCACCAAGTGGATCGGGTAAGTGAAGGTCTTGAAGAGGTGCAGGACGGGTTGGTTCAGCCGAAGCAAGTGACCGACGGCGAAACAGACCAAGGAGGTCGAACCCATGATGGGAAAGATCCCGAGCGTGAGACCGAGGGAGACGCTCCATGAAAGTTTCTCCGGGCTGGTGCCCTGCCGGAGCTGGTTGGCTATGGGGCGGATGACCCAGCGATGGAAGCGGGATTTGTCGGGATTGTCGGTTATGTTTTTCACCGCAAAGGCGCAGAGTCCGCAAAGGGACGCAAAGCTGGGATTAAGGAATCTTGAGGTTTAAAGTTTCAAATTGTTCGGTCGCGTGTAGATGGCCTGGACGACGGAGATGTTGCGGGTGGCGAAGCCGGCTTCGCAGTATTTCAGGTAGTAGTTCCAGGTGCGGATGAAGGGTTCGTCGAAGCCGAGGGGGCGGATTTGGTCGAGCTTGGCGTTGAAGGTTTCGTGCCAGGTGGAAAGGGTGCGGGCATAGTCAAGGCCGAGGTCTTCGAGGTGGTGGAGAAACAGGTTGCCGGTCTTGTTGATGGCTTCGTTGACGCGGCCGACGGAGAGCAGGAGGGAGCCGGGGAAGATGACTTTCTGGATCCAATCGACGCCTTTGGTGAGCGATTGGTATCGGTTGTCGGGAACGGTGATGTACTGCACTCCCAGTAGTCCATGGGGCGTGAGGACCTCGTGGCATTTCGCGAAGAAGGGCTCGTGGAACTTGTGACCGACGGCTTCGAGCATCTCGATGGAGGCGATCTTGTCGAATTTTCCGGTGATGTGGCGGTAGTCCTGGATGCGGATCTCGACGAGGTGGGCGAGGCCGGCGGTTTCGATGCGTTGGCGGGCGTAGGCGGCTTGCGCTTCGGAGATGGTGACGGCGGTGACTTTGCAGCCGTAGTTTTTGGCGGCGTGGTGGGAGAAACCGCCCCAGCCGCAGCCGATCTCGAGGACGTGGTCGGTGGGCTTTAGTTTCAGTTTTCGGCAGAGGGCGTCGTATTTTTCGGCCTGCGCTTCGGCGAGGGTTTGCGTTTGACTCAGCGCCACCTCACGGCACTTCGGGGCTTCGCCCCACGTCGCTGAGCTCCTGTCCAAAACACCTACAGGCCTTCGGTGTTTTTCCGGGGTGAACTTCGCGGAGGAGTAGGTCATCGTCTCATCGAGCCAGAGGGAGTAGAACTCGTTACCGAGATCGTAGTGCTCGGCGATGTTGCGGCGGGAGGTCTCGACGGTGTTGGAGCGCTTGAGGTGGCGGAACCAGTTGACGATCTTCAGGAGGTTGACGCCGGGGAGGGTGGAGGAATCGGAGTCGTCGCCCTGGAGGGCGGTCATGTTCATGGCAAACCACGAGATGACGGCCGCGATGTCGGGGGTGTCCCAGACGCCGTCGGTGTAGGCCTCGCCCATGCCGATGTTGCCGTAGAAGGCGCAGCGTTTGTAGAACTCCGCAGGGTTGTTGAGGGTGATGCGGGCGGTGATGGGGGCGCCGGCTTCGCCGAAGTGGAGGGTTTGTCCATCCGGGTATGAGAGGGAGAGTCCGCCTTGTGTGAATTTGCGGAGAAGCGAGAGGACGATCTTTTCCGGGAGGGTGGCGGATTTTTTGCCGCAGAGGCGAAGAGATCCCTGAGGGTCGCAGAGTTCAGAATGGACGGGGTTCATGGGGAAGAGTGGAAAGTGCCGAGTGGGAGGTGATCGGTGGAAGAGGCTGGGGTTGTCACGATTTCTAAATCGCGGGTCCTTTCACGGGCGTGGATTTCGGGAAGTGGGGGATTTTCTTGAGGAAGAGGAGGAGGGCGTGGAGGTGAATTCGGAAGATGATGGAGAGGGAGATGAGGGGGTATTTCAGGGCGTAGAGGGCGAGGCGGGCGGTGGTGAGCTCGCGGCGCTCGCCGGTGATGGAGGACATGAGGGTGGGCTTGCCTTCGGTGAGGTTGTTGATGGATACGTGCCACTTTTCCCCGGGTTGGCCGATACGGAAGTGGAAGGCGTCGTTGGGATCGGAGAAGGGGGATACGTAGAAATTTTTGGCGATTAGATGGTCGAATTTTCCCTCGGCGTCCGGCACGCCAAGGGGGAAGAGTTTCATTTCCCGGTAGGTGTTCGTGACCTCGGCGACGGCGGTGATGGGCTCGCCGGATTTACTGGAAATGTAGTAGAAGGATACGGGGTTGAAGGCGTAGCCCAGGACGCGGGGAAAAGTGAGCAGGATGATGCGGGCGTCGGCGGGGATGGTGGTTGCTTTTTCGGCGAGCCATGCGGTGAGGTTTTCTCGGGTGGATTTTTCGGGCTCGGTGAGGATGTGGTCGCGGTCGTCGATGGAGAAGAGGTTGAAGCGGTTCTTGGAAAGGAGAGGGAGTTTCGGGAAGTCATCGAGGTCGATGGCGAGCATGAAGACGCGGTAGGTGAATGCATGTTTCTTTGGGGAGATGCGGGTGTGGTTCACGCGGCATTCGTAGAGGGATGGAGCGTGGGACATGGATGAAGATTTTAACCGCGAATGGACGCGAATGGACGCGAATTAAGAGTTTTTTCAACCGCAGATTCACGCAGATTCACGCAGATGGAAGAATGGGATGAAGAGGGGTTTAACTTCTGAAAATTCGCGTTCATTGGCGTTCATTCGCGGTTAAGAAAAATTCGGATCGCGGTTGAGGATTTCCTTGCAGAGGCGGTAGGCAGACCAGATGCCGTCCTCGTGGAAGCCGTAGCGTTGCCATGCGCCGCAGTAGTGGCGGTGGGTGGTGAGGGCGGCTTCGTGGAGCTCGGGGATGCGGGATTGGGCGGTGATGGCGGCGGCGGTGAAGAGGGGGTGCTCGTAGTTCAGGCGGTGGATGATTTTTTCCTCAGGGATGCCATCGGGCGGGTTGATGGAGACGAAGTAATCCACTTTGTCGGAAACTCCCTGGAGGCGGTTCATCCAGTAGTGGGTGGAGTGTTTTCCCGAGGGATCGACGCGGTAATTCCATGAAGCCCATGCGCGGCGGGTGCGGGGCATGAAACGGGCGTCGGTGTGGACGATGGCCTTGTTCGGCTGGTATTCGAAAGGCCCCAGGATCTCCCTTTCGAGCGCGGTGGGTGCGGAGAGAAGGGCGAGTGATTGGTCGCCGTGGGAGGCGAAGATGACTTTGTCGAAAGTGTGGGCGGTGCCGTCGGCCAGGGTGAGTGTGGTTCCGCTCACCGCGGTGACGGCGTTGCCCCTGAGGATGCGGTCGGTGAAAGGCGCGGTGATGGCTTTCACATACTCGCGGGAGCCGCCGCTCACAGTGCGCCATGGGTGCTGGGTGTCGAGGCCCAGGAAACCGTGGTTGTGCCAGAAGCGCATCAGGGTGCGGGCGGGGAAGGAATCGATGCGCTCGGGCGGGGACGACCAGACGGCGGCAGCCATGGGGGCGAGATACCATTCGAGGAAATCACGGCCGTATCCGCGCGCGGCGACGTATTCGGCGAGCGTGACATCGCCGTATTTCGGATCCGCCAGCTCGGCTACGGTCTCCTTGTTGAAGCGGTTGATCTGGAGCAGCATTTTCCAGAAACGCGGGCGGAGCAGGTTCTTGCGCTGGGAGAAAAGCAGGTTCACGGAGCCGCCGTTGAACTCGATCCCCGCGTCTGCGTGCTGGACGGAGAAGGACATGTCGGTCGGCTTGGTGTCGACATTCAGCTCCTTGAATAACCTGGTGAGGTGCGGGTAGGTGACCTCGTTGTAAACCATGAACCCTGTGTCGAGCGGCAGCATCTTGCCGTTCTCCGGAACCTCGACGGTGTTGGAATGGCCGCCGATGCGTCCGTCCTTTTCGTAGAGAGTGAGATCGAAATCCCTTTTCAGGAAATGAGCGCAGGCGAGGCCGGAGATGCCGGTGCCGATGATGGCGAGCTTCGGCTTGCCGCCCATTGCGGGGATGGGCTTACCGCTCATGGCGCGTGAGCGGGTTGTTGCGCGCCTCCTCCATCACGGCCTCGGGCACGGGGCGGAGATCCCAGACAAGACGGAACTTTTCCAAGATACGAAGGATGTAGTAGGTGGGGTCGATCTCGTGAGGCAGAAAGCCCTGGCGCGTGGAGTGCGGGAAGCGGTGGTGGTTGTTGTGCCAGCCCTCGCCGAGGGTGATGAGGGCGAGGAAGAAATTGTTGCGGGAGTCGTCCTCGGTGGCGAAGCGGCGTTTCCCCCACACATGGGCAAGGGAGTTGATGAACAGGGTGCCGTGCAGCAGGACGGTGGTGGAGATGAAGAACGTCCACACGAAGAACTGCCACATCGTCGTGCCGAGCGAAGGGGCGAAGGTTTCCAGCGCCCACCCGATGGCGAGCATCACGATGCCGAACGCGATGGGGACGAGCTGGTCGAAGCGGTTCAGGAAAACAAGCTCCGGGAACTTCACGAGATCCGGGATCGCCTTGTAGTTGGTGGGGAAATTCCGTTTCGAGGTGAGCCAGCCGATGTGCGACCATAGGAAGCCGCTGACGCGCGGCGAGTGGATGTCCTCCTCCTCGTCTGAATGCTTGTGGTGGTGGCGGTGCGTGGCTGCCCACCAGAGCGAGCCGCGCTGCATCGAGGTATTTCCCACGATGGCGAGGATGAACTGGAAGGCGCGGGAGGTCTTGTAGGAGCGGTGCGAAAAGTAGCGGTGGTAAAATCCGGTGATCGCGAACATGCGGACGAAATACAGGGCGACCGCCGCGATGACCGGCACAGGGCTGATGCCGACCCAGAGAACGGCGAGGCATCCAAGATGGAGGAAGATAAACGGGATCGTTCGCTGCCAGTCCACCTTGTCTGGAAGCGTGGAGGGATCCGGCGAGCCGGGAGCCCGGTAGTCGGAGTCCCACCATTGGCCGAGGAGGGTCGTGAGAGCCTTGATGCGAGTAGTCATGGTTGGCGGAATTTATTTTTCGAAACGGCGGCGGATGGATTCGATGACGCCGCCGAGGACGGGGATCTGGCCGTAGATGTTCGTGCCGGAGTCCCAGAAATCCTGGTGCATCGTGACCTTGCCGTCGGCGTTGAGGCGGACGTGGGAAACGCCGCAGGACTCGACCGGTTTGCCGCCGTTGAGTTTCGGCGCGCTGAACACCATCGTCCAGCGGACGTAGTGCTCGGAGCCGTTGCTGGCGATGTCGTCGATGGTCACCTGATAGGAGGTCATGGTGTCGGCGGTGTTGTGGAAATAGGCCATGATCTGCTCGGGGCCGCGATGGGTGACGAGCGTGTCGTTCAGGTAGGCATCGGCGGAATAGACCTTGGCGGTGTTTTCACGGACGAATTCCTTGTCGCCGATTTTCTGGAGAAAGGAGGTGAAGGGTTCCAATGAGGGGCTCTGAGAGGACGCCGCTTTCGTGGAGGAGAGGACGTCCTTGTATTCCTTGGTGCGCGTGGCGGTGTCGAAATGGGGTGCGCAGGCGGGGATCAGGATCGCGATCACCAACAGGGCGAGCAGCAGGAGGGGGAGGGTTTGGAGGGCGATTTTCAAAGACATGTCCGAGAGTATCACGGTTTAGGGAAGTTGCGAGCGGGACGAGGCGGGAAAAGCGAGCATATCTTTCCGGCCAGGCCCGGGCAGGATAAAAGCACCCATCCGATGAAGAGCAACTGGAAAGGCAGCCTCGCCCACAGCACCCAGCGCGGGACGTCCATGCCCGGCCAGCCGTTGAGAGCGATGTGGATGTTCGCGGGGAAAATCGCAACAAGCAGGAGGAGCAGGCCCAGCGCCGCCGCGGTTCTCGTGCGGGCAATCAGCAGGCCGATTCCGCCGGCGATTTCCGACGCGCCGCTGATGAAATTCAACGCCCCGTGGGCGGGGAGCCACGGCGGCATCATCGATAGATAGGTCGCCGGATCTCGGAAATGGTTCGCTCCGGCGACGATGAAGAAAGCCGCGAGGAGGTAGCGCGATAGGTTGCGGAGGTTCATGCCTTCAGGTGTTTGTCGAGGAAATCGGTTGCCTCACGGATGGCTCCGGCAGGAAAAAGGTGGGACATGATGTGCGAGCGGCCTTCGATCCAGTATGTCTCGTGCTGCACGCCGTTTTTCTCCAATGCGGAAACGAACGCCTTGGCATGTTCCATGGGGACAAGGTCGTCGGCGGTGCCGTGGTAGATGAAAACGGGAGGGCTGCCCTTTTTCACGTGGTGGACGGGTGAGGCCTTGCGGTAGATCGCCTCATTGCCTTTGACCGGGCCGCCTAACAGCAGGCCGGTGAGTTTGCCATCCGGCCAAAAGGAAAGGTCGCTCGGTGCGCCGCCGGCGACGATGGCTTTCACGCCGTTCGCGGGATCGAGGCCGATGAGAGCGGCGAGATGCCCGCCCGCCGAGTAGCCGAAGGTGGCGATGCGCGAGGTGTCGATGTTCAACTCGCCGGAATTTTTCCGCATGTATGCCAGCGCTTGTTCAAGGTCATCCGTTTGCGCGGGAAATTTCCAATCCGGGGTGAGCCGGTAGGTTGCGTTCATCACGAAGTAACCGCGCTTCGCCAGATTCCGCGCGATGCCGTCCATGTCCGAGCGGCGTTCCGTTCCGTTCCAGCCACCGCCGTGGATCAGCAGCACGGCGGGCGTCGGCGCATCCGCCGAAGGAACGTAAAGATCGGCGATCAGCCGCGAGGGCCAGCCCTCCGGAGTATAGGCCGCATCCTTCCATGCGACGAAACGCGACTTCGGGGCCGCCGTCGGTGGACTGGCGCGACCTGCCAGAGATGCGGACACCATGGCGAGGAGGGAAATGAAATGGGAACGGAGCATGTCCGCCGCGAATCTACACGTGTTGCGGGGAAATCAAATTTTAGTCCGAGGTGGGTGACAAACTTGGAACTTATTGGAGCGTGAAATAGTTTGACAGCCTTACTCAGAAACGCTCGATTGCATATGGTAGAAGTGGGAAAACGCACACAGATTCGGAATGAAGCCATCGCCAGCTCGCAGAGCAAGGCGATCAAATCCCGCGTCATTCTAATGGTGGTCACAAGCATTGTGGCGTGTTCCGTCACTGCGCTTTTCTTCAATTCAAGGAGTGTAAGTTCAAATAATAGCGACCAGCAAAATTCCGTTACCTCTCCGACCCAACAATTAACCACCCCGCAACTTATCGATTCGTTGCTTGTCCAGCCAACTCTTGCCGATAACACCGATATTGCGCTTCTGAACCTCGCTGTCACCCCCGGCCTACCTCCTTCCGACAGAGGTCGGATTATTCGCGAATCTTTGGATACACTCGACCAATGGGCGAAAGCCATCATGCAAGAAACCTATCGAAACCGTCATCACTATCTGAAGAAGCCCAATGAGTTTGGAAACGAGGCTGGCTGGAAGATGGCCATGATGTGCTCCGTTCTTGGTCAGGATTTCAAGGTTCGCTACGACCCATCTTTAACCACTACCGACCGCCAAAACACGTCCAACGACAAATTTTTCGCGAATCCCAACTCGATATTCCTCACCGGATGCCTGGGTGAATCACGAATTGGCACCTGTGCCTCGCTTCCCGTTCTTTACGTAGCCCTTGGTAGAAGAATGGGTTACCCGATGTATCTTGTCGCCGCGAAAGGACACCTGTTCGCCCGCTGGGACGATGGCAAAGGCACCCGCGTCAACGTGGAAGCGGCAAATGCTGGAGGCTACACGAGTCATCCGGACTCCTATTACCGCACATGGCCTCACGCACTTTCACACAATGAGGAGGAGCGGGGTGGCTATTTGGAGAACCTGACTGCGCAACAGTGCCTCGCCATTTTCCTGACTTCCCGCACAGCTTGTTTAGAAGCCAAGGGACAGCGTGCGGATGCCATCGCCGCCGCGAGCGCCGCGTTCCGCCTTGCGCCGAATCTCGGCGGTGTAGCCGAAGCACTTCGTTTGAGTGTCGGCGGCACTCCCGCTCCAATCCACTCGCCGCGACCTTACGATAATGAGATCCATAAGGTGAATGAAATGATCCAAGCACAGCAAATGGCGCGACAGAGGTATGAAGCTGATTTGCACTTCCGGTCTTCAGGTGGTGCCTTACCTGTCGTGCCGGGTGCCCATCAGCCGCCAATACCAGGCTTTCCGCAGGGGAACTCATATGGATTCCCCTCAAATTCTCCCGCATTTCCCAATACGCCGAATGCATATTTTCCACGCTAGCCTACAAATACATTTAAGAAACAAAAAATGAAACCGATCCAACGCATGTTCCAATGCCTGCTCCTGATTGCCGCGCTGTCCTCTTTCGCCGATGCCTACTATGCGCCAGACCAAGGCCGATGGCTGAATAGGGATCCGATTGAGGAAAATGGGGGTGTCAACCTATATGCCTACGTTGAAAACGATAGCGTAAACAAATTAGACAAACTTGGACTCTCAGTTACTTTTTTGCCTCAAACTGCCCAAAGTATTACGCCCGAATGGAGATATTTTTTCG
>JAIXQS010000140.1 GCA_027485615.1 Verrucomicrobiaceae bacterium | reverse complement strand
CGTCGTTACCACTTGTCCCAGATGCCGCAGCACCTAACCTAGCGTCATGTTTGGATACGATATCGAGACCACGACCAAGCTCGGGCTGGCTGGTTTGGTGGCGTTCCATCTTCTCGGATTAGCGCATATCCTCCACGCCCTGATGCATGCGAGGACATCGCAGGGCGCGATCGCTTGGGTGGTGTCGCTGATCGCCCTACCGTTTTTCGCGATCCCGCTCTACTGGCTGTTGGGGCGGAGCAAGTTCTCCGGATACGTCCGTGCGCGGCGCGGCAACGACGCGGAGTTGCGGAAGCTTGCGGCGGACATGCACGCCCGCCTGCGCCGTTACGCGGTGGATCTGCCAGCGGAGGATGTGTTCGAACGCGCCGCCGAAGAATTGGGAGGCTTGCCATTCACCTGCGGCAACGATCTTGAACTGCTGATCGACGGACAAGAGACCTTCAGGAGGCTGTTTGAGGAGATCTCCGGAGCCAGTCACTATATCTGCGTGAACTTTTTCATCGTGAAAAACGACAAGGTGGGCGGGAAATTCCAGCGGGCGCTGATCGACAAGGCGCGGGAGGGAGTGAAGGTCTATTTCCTTTTCGATGAGATCGGCTCCCACAAGCTTTCCTCCACCTTCCTCGGCGAACTGCGGGACGCGGGGGTGGAGTGCGAGTCGTTCGGCGCGAACCGGCATTGGTGGTCGCGGCTCCAGCTGAATTTCAGGAACCACCGCAAGATCGTGGTGATCGATGGGGAAATGGCCTTCATCGGCGGGCTGAACGTGGGCGACGAATACCTGGGCAGGGATCAGAAATTCGGAGACTGGCGGGATACGCACCTGCTGCTGAAAGGTCCCGCTGTGGAGGCCGTGCAGCTCGTTTTCATGGAGGATTGGTTCTGGGCGTGCGACCGGGTGCCGGAGCTTTCGTGGCGGCAGGAGGCCTTGGCCGCGAACCAGACCGCCGCGATCATCCCCACCGGCCCGGCGGACCCCGTCGATTCCTGGCAGCTGCTGGTCGCGGAGGGGGCGAACACCGCGAGGGAAAGGCTGTGGATCACAAGCCCGTATTTCGTCCCTGACGAAGGGGTGATGACGGCGCTCCAGCTTGCCGCTCTGCGCGGTGTGGATGTCCGCGTCCTTCTGCCGGATAAGGCGGATCATCTCCTCGTCTGGCTATCCGCTTTCACCTACTACGAACAATCCATTCCCTTCGGCGTAAAGCTATACCGCTACAAGCGCGGATTCCTGCACCAGAAGGTCATGCTCATCGATGGCAGGATGGCGGCGGTCGGGACGGCGAACCTGGACAACCGCTCGTTCCGCCTGAATTTCGAAATCACGGCGTTCGTTTCCGACAGGAAATTCATCGGGGAGGTGCGCGAAATGCTGGAAACGGATTTCTCAGGTTCCACCTTGGTGAAGGTGGAGGAATTCACCGAAAAGCCGTTCCTATTCCGGGCGGCGTGCCGAGCGGCAAGGCTGACCGCTCCCGTGCAGTGAGGCGGAGGATTTCCGCTCAACGGGCGGCGACCGAACGCAGATCCGGGCGCTGGCGGGTGATGTTTGCGAGCATCTGGCGGCAATGGTCGAATTTCGTGCGCTGGCTGAGAATCTCGGCGCTGCGCTTGAAGGAACCCCACTGCACCACGCTGATCTCAACATTGCGGCGACCCCACTTGTTCATCAGTTCCTTGCTGGGCTGATACATGTCGATGGTGCCGGTGCCGGTGAGGGCGGAGCCATAATCGTCGATTACGTAAAGCTGCTTCATGCCTTTCACCCGGAAAACGGTGCCGACAGGATAGAACGACCAATCGGCGGCGGCGCTGCGGACGCGATCCGAATAACGGAGCGCGGTGCCGGTGGCGTTTTTGCTTCCATATTGAATGTGGTCGCACTCCGAGCAGGTGTAGGCGGTCGTGCGGACGACGCGGTGGCGCTCGCTGAAGGAATAGACGGGCATCGAGTGCTTGTCTTTCGGCTTACCGGCGGCGGAGGCGATGAGCGCGGAGGAGGGTGGAGTGACCTTGAAATCCTTGGCGGATGATCCGTGGGAATGGATGCCGCTTTTGGAGATGATTTTGAGGTCAGAGCCGCAGCTTGCAAGGAAGGGAAGCGCGACGGCCAGGGCCAAAAGGTGGGATAATCTCATGTGTTATATCGTGTTTTGAATGCGGGTTGAGTTTCCGCGAGGAGGCCATCTCGCGGAGGTGTCTTTTTTGCAAAAGACTCAGGCTTTTAGGCGCGAGGGAAAGGTGTCGCAATCCAAAAAACACCGAAACGGTTGATACATCCGAAATAAATAATGCAACTGATTGATTGTTAGCAATTTACATCAATTCCTGCAATCCTCGAAATCCGGTCAAAATGGGTGGAAAACACATCCTGCCCGAGCACGTTCTCCGCGTTATCCAGCCTCTCCGGATCGTCATCCGGGATCTCGACCCACGACCGGCAGCCACCGAAACGGGTGTCGTAGGTGAGTTCGATCGGCGGCTTGAGCGCCGACACACGGACGAGTGCGAGGTGGATGCTTCCCGAGGCCATGCCTTTCCCCTCCCAGTCGAAGCGCTCACGCAATGTCTCCTCCGTGTAGATATGGTAGGGATGGAGAGCCTCGACCTGCGCCCAATCCGTAAGCGTCACCGCGAAGAGCGCTTCCGCATGATGGGTGATCGCGAACCGGTCGCCGACCTGCCATTCCTTTTCCGGGGTGAAATGCGCCTCCCGGACGTGATCCGCCTGGGCGTGGAATTTCGTGGGGAAAAGGTGGAACGATTTGTGGGCGAAGCTGAAGCCCTCGCGCCCCTCATGGATGCCGCCTTTGCGGAGAAGGATGGATTGCCGGCCGGAGGCGAGCGCGTCGCAGATCACCTGCCACTCTTTGAAAGCGATGGACATACATTATTGAAAATTGATTATTGGGGATTGGAGATCGGAAATTTCAGAAAATTTTCTCGAACACTAGTGAGTCCCTGCCGCTGGCCTCGAACTGGGCGCGGCGTTTCGTGGGGAGGGCGGAAACATCTGCCTGGGCGTAGCCCGCGCGGCAGAAGAAATCCGCAGCGCGATTTGTGAGGGCGAACACGCGGGGAATGCCTTTGGCACGGGCGATTTCCTCCGCGTGGCCGACCAGTTCCGCTCCGTAGCCTCGCCCCTCATGCGCCTGTTTCACATAAAGGCACGCAACCTCCGCGCAATGTTCACCGGGGTATTCGTGCAATGCGACGCAGCCGACTACGTTGTCATCGATGCTCATCACGCGGTAGTCGGAGAGTTTCGAGACGATGTCCTCGTAGTTGCGGGCGACGAGCTTCGTGCGGCGTACGACGCGGCCGATCATGCCGAGAAGCTCCGGAATATCTTCCTCGCTCAGTTCCCGGATCATACGGTAACTGTCGGCGTGGATCATGGTGCCGACGCCTTCGTTTGAGAAAAGCTCATCGACGAGCACGCCCTGCTGGCGGCCGTTGAGAACGTGGACGCGTGGAATGCCGCGGCGGCAGGCCTCGGCAGCGGCGAGAAGGAGATCACGGCCCGCCACATTTTCCTTTTCCAAAACAGCCGGGACATCCGCGGCACGGATCGCGTGGGCGGGCTGGCCGTTGACGAGGATGCTTTCCTCAAGAAGCGCGATGACCTTGGAAACACCGATGAGCTTTGCAAAATCCACGACCACATCATCCAACGGCCCGATGCCCGAGGCGTCGATGATCGCCGATTGGCCGCGCCCGAGGATTTCCCTCACCTCCTGCGCGGCCGCTTCATCGGAGATGGAACGGGTGACGCGCGCGGCCATGATCTCACACTCCAATGTCCAGTCGTAGAGATCCTTGAGGTCGCCGCCAAGGACGCCGAGGACGAGTTTCACTCCGAGGTCTTCGAGAACGGCGAGATCGAGCAATGTTTCGGCAACGGCCGGCTCGGGCAGCAGCCCGGCTTCGATGAGGACGCAGAAGACTTTCCCCCGGAACTGGGGGATATATTGGAGCACGGCGCGCAGGTCACTCTTCTCAACCACGGGACGAGGCTAGTTTGAAATTTCAGATTTCAAATTTCAAATTTCAGCCAAGATCGCGTTCGTCCTCCCCGGTGTAATCCTCATCCCGGTTGCAGGGTTTCCCGCAGCAGTCGCTTTTGCAGAGGTAGTAGATCCCCGCTCCGACGACACCGAGGAGGCCGACGGAGGATTGGCCCGGATGCTGGCGGAGGTATACGCCCCCGGCCGTCAGACGCTGGCGGGCCTGTTCGCGGACCAGCGACATCATCTCGCTGCTCGTCCTCGAGCACCAGTGCCACAAGCACAACCTGCTCAACGCCGCCGCCCTGAATTACCGCCGCTCGCGCCATTTCTCGGAAATCATCGACCCCAACTCCGATCCCGACAAAGGCTCTGCCGGGAGCGTCACCGACTCATGGGTGAAGACGATCACCGAGTATATCTTCTTTAAAGACGAAGCCGATCTCGACGAAGGAGTGGAAGGCAATCCCTCGTTCCAGAAAGCCTTCGCTTCCCGTTTCCCGAAAACCAAAAGCGGCAAATCGCTCGCCGACTTCCGCCTCTACGGCCACATCTTCAAGCACCGCTGCTCGTACATGGTCTACTCCGAAGCCTTCGCCACCCTTCCCGCCGGCGTGAAAAACCGGGTCTTCACAAAAATGCGCGCCGCCCTCGCCGGAGAGGATCCGGGTATCGGTTGGCTCAGCTCCTCCGAGCGTAAAAAGATCACCGCCATCCTTGATGAGACACTTCCCGGCTGGAATGCGGGGTGACGTCAAATCCGCATCCTGGAGGGATGGCAGCCGGTAGCCCCGGGCCGAGGAGCTGCAAGCTGCGATCCTTGCCGGGATCACGGTAGATACCGATGCCGCATTCTCGCTGGAAGCATTCCCCCGGTCTGGCTACCGTCCCGCCATGGCAGCGATTTCGGTGGCGGAAATGAGGGGAATCGAAAAACGGGCGATGGACTCCGGCGTGACGGAAGAGGAGCTGATGTCGATGGCCGGGGAGGCCTTGGGAAACGCATTGGGACGGGCGTTTCCCGAGGCGGGGACGGCGGTGGCCTATATCGGCAAAGGGCACAACGCGGGCGATGCGCTGATCGCGCTGCGCGTTCTCGAAGAAACGTTTGGCTGGCGGGTCGCCGTCCGCGCGGCGCATCCGGTGGATGAGTGGGCGGCACTGACGAAGGCGCAGCTCCGGGGTCTTGCGCTGATGGAAAGCTTGCACGCCGGGCCGGAGCCGCTGCTTCTGTTAGATGGTTTGCTCGGCATCGGCGCGAAGGGTGCGCCGCGTGGGGCTATTTTGGAGCTGATCCGTGAAATGGAAATCCTCCGCAACACGCGCGGGGCGCTGGTGGCGGCGGTAGATAACCCGACCGGCGTCGATCCCGATTGCGGCGAGGTTTTTCCCGGAGCCGTCACGGCGGACGCTACATTCATGATCGGCGCCGCGAAGCGCGGGCTGCTGCTCGGCAACGCCGCAAACGCGACGGGTGCGCTGCACCTCGTGCCGGTCGCCGGGCTCGTGGCGGAGGGTGCTGGTGAAATGGAACTCATCTCGCCGCAGGACATGTATTTCGGGAAGAGCCCGCGTTCTTTCGATTTCCATAAAGGCATGGCGGGCCGCGTGGCCATTGTCGCGGGTTCGCCGCGCTTTACCGGCGCGGCTCTGATTTCCGCCCTCGGCGCGATCCGCGGGGGCGGGGGACTTGTGACCCTTTACGCGCCCTCCGCCGCCTGCGAAGCGATCCGCTCCCGCCTGCCTCTGGAGGCCATGCTTTCGCCCTGCGACGACCCCTCCTGCCTGCTCTCCGCGAATTGCGACGCCGTGGTCGTCGGCCCCGGCCTCGGGGAAATGGACGCCATTTACGCCGATGGCCTCGCGGAACTCATCGCCCATACCCGCGTTCCCACCGTCATCGATGCCGACGCGCTCACCTTCCTCGCGAAACGCGGCCTCAAGACCGGCCCGCTCCATCTCCTAACCCCGCACCCCGGCGAGTTCGCGCGGCTAGCTCCCGGGCTAGCCGACCTGCCGCGCGAGGAAGCGGCGCGGGCCTTCGTTTCCGGAACGGCTGCCACCCTGCTTCTGAAAGGCGCGCGCACCCTCATCGCAAGGGACGGCCAGCCGCTCCGCGTCAATTCCACCGGCACCCCCGCCATGTCGAACGGAGGCCAGGGCGATCTGCTCTCCGGCCTCCTCGGCGCATTGCTAGCGGGCGGCATGGAAACATTCGACGCCGCCGCATTCGGAGCATGGCTGTGCGGGCGCGCGGCGGAGATTTCGATTTCGGAAAACGGCAGCCCGGTGACTGCTACGGATACGGCGGATTATCTCGGGCTGGCATTGAGGGATTGGCAGAGGGGCTTGAGATGATTGGCGTGGCTGACGTCTGCCTGCCATGATAAACCATTCGTCATGGGAGGCCTGCGACTATTCCATCCTGTATGACACCGTTTGAAGTTCCCCGCATGGGTTTTGATGATCCGGTAAGCTTCCTGCTGTTGCGGATCCCGGTGCTACCGGCGCGGTTTTGGCCGCGGCTGAGCCTGTTCCGTCAGCACCAGAACTCATAATTGGTTCGGGTTGAATCGCTCGACCAACCGGATTGCTCGTAACACCTGATCCAACGCGACCAGCGGTAGTGAGTGAACCCACGGCTCCCGGCTGCGGCGTGAAAGCAGAAAGCTCAAATGCCAACCTTCACGGGAATCCGTGTGCCTTCTTCCCAAGCCAGTCCCCAGTCTTTCATCGACTTAACCACGGGGAGCAGAGCCGCGCCTTTCTCGGTAAGTTGGTAGGCCAGATGACGCGAGCCTTCGCTGTCGGCGCAATGGCTGACGACCTGATGTTTCATCAGGCGCCTCAGGCGATCCGCAAGGATATTGGTGGGGATGCGCTCGGGGGATGCCAGGAAATCCTTGAAGCGGGCTTTTCCCAGGATCAGGTCGCGAATGACGAGCAGGGTCCAGCGATCTCCGAAAACATCGAGCGCGCAGGCCACGGGACACGGCGAGCGTCGCTCCGAAGCAACCAAGGCGATCTTTTTCTTCGATAAGGGCATGGGCGAGATTTACCAAAAGTTTCACTTGCAATCAACAAGCAAGTCAACAAGGTTACTTGCATATCGCAAGCATGAATGCAAACCAAGACGCACCTCCGCATCTAGCAGCTCCCGGAGCGGGAATCCCCGGTATCGAGAGATTCTTCGGGAATCTCATGATCC
Organism: Verrucomicrobiaceae bacterium; assembly: GCA_027485615.1. GTDB lineage: Bacteria > Verrucomicrobiota > Verrucomicrobiia > Verrucomicrobiales > Akkermansiaceae > Luteolibacter. Next base: position 39,207 of record JAIXQS010000140.1, on the reverse strand, counting down.
GCGGAAAAGCCGCCACCACCACGCGAACCCAAGCCATTGCCGTATTCGAAGCCCAAAGATCGGCAATTTTGCAACGTCTGGAAGGGCTTGATGAGCCGATTTTGTCGCAACCGGTGCTGATCAGGCGCCTTCCAGGCTTGGAAGACAGCAGCCGCTTTTGGTCGCTTCTGATGGTGGTGGATCACCTGCGAATCGTGAACCAAGGCATCACCGGAGTGATCGCCGAGCTGGGTGCAGGCCGCCTACCGGCAGGGAAAGTGAGCACCGCCGACGTAAAGCCGAGCGCACAGGTGACGAAAGGGGTGATCATCGGATTTGATCAAGGCTGCCGTGATTTCATCGATACCGCCGCGCAGATCCCGAATCTCAAAACCTCCCTCACGTTTCCCCATCCGTGGTTCGGCCCGATGGATGCCGCCACATGGCACTTCATGATTGGCTTTCACATGAAACTCCACCTCAGGCAAATCGACCTGATCCGCGCGGGTCTGATGGCATCGTGAACCCGTCCGATGAAACCTCGCACCACGATCTTTGCCGTGTTCCTTTTATCACCGATCACTTCTTGCACCTATACATCGCCCTACCGTCGGATGGGCACCGCAGATACGAAATCGGCCATCGTAACGCTCAGCGCGGTGGAGCACAAACCCGGGCAACGCAGGGCATTTTTCGATGATACCCGCAAAGTCATCGCAGATCTCCCCAACCAAAGCGGACTGCTCGGATACTCGTTTCGGTTCCAACTGATCGGGAAAAAAGCGTGGACAATGACCGCCTGGAAAGATGAGGCATCGCGCGACAGCTTCGCCGCCTCACCCGTCCACCGTGCTGCGGTGAAAAACAGCCGCGTCACCGCCAGGAACATGCGTTTCATCAGTGTGGAGGTTCCGGTGAACAAGCTGCCGATGAAATGGCCTGAAGCCTTGCGGCTTTTAGATACGCCACCAGCGTAAGGCTGGGCACTATTCAGGGGCTTTCGCGGGGGCGTAGCCCTCGGCGATGTTGCCCTTGTCATCGAGCTTGCCACATGCCCAGAGGAGGCCGCGGGTGACGAGGTCGAGATAGCGGGCGTCTTCCACGGTCACGTTGTTGTGCCCGATGGTCGTATTGAAAACCTTGGTGCCGTTGTAGTCGTTCGTCCAGGTGACGACGGTTTCCTGATCTCCCTGCTTGCCCTTGGCGAGCACGTGAGCGGTATCGAACACCTTGATATTGTTATATAGCTCCTCGTTACCTGTCGTCCAATCGGCGAGAGTCTTTGTGATCGGGTGCTCCTTGTCCACGTGGATGATGTCGATGGGCTTCTGCGGGCCGTGACCGGTGGACTGGAGGCCGAGATATACGAACCACTGTGCGTTGTCCGCACCGGCCTCCACGGGTTGCTTGATATTGCCGAAACGGTAGGAATGCATCGCGCAGTGGAGGTTTACACCGGGAGTGCCGGCCTTGTGGGGGGCGAGCACGCCCTCGATGGTTTTGACATCGGTGATTCCGGCGGCGCACTCGTCGTGGATGACGATGTCGTAGCCTTTCGCATATTCGGGCAGTCCGTAGATGGGGAGGTCGGGTTTGACGGTGCTGTTGTCGGTGTGGATCTGATCCACGATGATGTTGCCGCGAGCCTCTATGCCTTTTTTGAGGATATCCTTCTGGGCCTTATAGTCGTGGCAGCAGCCGCCGGTGAGCAACAGGGCCTTGAGCGGCTTGGTCTCGGCGTGGAGGCCGGGGATGAATGCGAAGCCCGCAAATGCGAGGGCGGCGATCTTGGTGTTGGTTTTCATGTTGTGGGTGATTCTTGGTTTTGTTGGCGTGCGTTTCAGCCCCCGACGTTTTTCAGGGAGACGAGGTATCCGATGAGATCCGTGAAATCCCCGATGGAAAGGGTGCTGCCGAGACCGGGCGGCATCATGGATTGCGGGAGGGTCTTCTCCTCTTTCACATCCGAGCGCTTGATCAGGGAGACCTGGCCGGCGATGTCGCGGAGCTCGATCACATCATCCTGCTCCCTGGTGACGAAGCCCATGTGCGCCTTGCCGTCCTTCAGTGTGAAGACGGAGGTTTGGAAACCCTGCGCGACGACGGCGCTCGGATCGAGGATGGACTGGATCAGGTAATCCCGCTGGAACTTCGCTCCGGAAGCGCCGAGATAAGGGCCTTTCTGAGCCGCCTTGAGATCGATGGCATGGCAGGCGATGCAGCCCTGCGAGACGTAAAGACGCTCGCCGTTTTTCGCGTCGCCCTTGTTTTTCATGGCATGGGCGGTGACCTCCTCCGGTTTCATCTCGCCGACCTTGCGGCCATCAGCACCCGAAGCAGATCCCGCCTCCTTGGCGGCCTTGGCGGCGATGATCGTCTTGTCGTTGTCGCTGCCGATTCCGGCTGCGATCTGCTTGTCGAAGCCGGAAAGCTTCATCTCCGCGATGGCATGGAAAAGCCCGACCTCCATGGGATTCTTGTCCAGCAAAGCCCTGACCTCGACCTTGTTCTGCTCTTTCACAAGGGGGCTGTTCAGAACGGTGAGCATGGCTTTCCACGCGATCGTGCTTTCGGTGTCCTCGCCCTTTTTCGCGACCTCGTTGAGGACCTTAACCTCGGTGAAACGGCGGGTCTCATTGATGAAATCGGAGACCATGGTGGCGGCCTGCGGTTCCTTGGCTTCCGTCCATGCGGCGAGGGATTTGATGAAAAGAGGCACCGCCTTGTCTGGCTTCGCACGGCCGAGGGCTTGGAAAGCCAGCAAGCGCTGCTCCCATTTCCGCTTCGGATCGCGGGTGGCGTCGGAGAGCAGGGCGAGGGTCGCGTCGTCGGGTTCCTGGGAGGAAAGTGCGAGCACGACGGGATCGAGTCCCGGCAGTTTCAGGGCGCTGACAGGGATGCGATTGTCGGCAAGCAGCGAGATGAATGCGCTGCGCCGGGCTTCGGGAACTTTCCCGAAATGCTCCTCGATGGCGGCGCGGACTTTCGCGGTGCCTTCCCACTCGGTCGGCTCGTAATAGGGGCCGCGGTCATCGGGGCGGGTGTGCCACCATTTCACGAGATCCCATTTGTTCTCGCGGAAATGGAGACGGGCGAGGGCGGAAAGCGCGCCTTCGGTGGTGTCGGTGTCGGGATTGGCTTTAACGATGGCGATGAGCCCGTCCACGGCTTCGATGAGATGCATTTCCTGAAGGGCGCGGAGGGCGGCGGGGCGGGTGGCTTCATCCTTGACGGCGGCGAGGCAGGCGTCCACAGCTCGGAGCGAGGCGAGCGCCTTGATCGCGACATGCGGGACATAACGGCGCTCGGTTTTCGCGATCTCTCCGGCATCGGTGTTCATCCCGGCGAGGGAGGCGAGGATGGCGGGAGCAGCTTCCTTAGCACCGAGGCGAGCGAGGCCGTTGAGCGCCTGGAGGCGGACGCGCGGATCCTCGTGTTTCAGATTGATGCCGAAATTCGCCTTATCCACTCCCTTGAGCTGGGTCTTGCGGTCGGCCAGGGCGCGCAGGACGTATTCGCGGAACGAGTCGGTGGTGGCGAGCTTGTTCAACTCGGCATTCGCATCCTCGCCGAGGAGCTGCTTGTAGGTGAAAACGGCGGCGACGCGCTTGCCGACATCGGCGGTGCTGTCCTTTGCGAGGGAGAGCAGCTTTTCCGAAAACACCGGCTTCACGCCGCGCGAGATGATTTCCCGCTGCGCCTCAAGCCGCATCACCGCGCTGTCGGAACCGATCTGTCCCGCCAAGTCCGAGTCGGACATCTTTTTCAGATCAGGAAACTCGCGTTTCTGCCAGTTCGGCGGCAGAGCCATCTGAACCATGCCGATCTGCTGCTTGGGGTCGTAGTTGAATTTCCCGTTCCGCCAATCGGCGAGGTAGAGGCGGGACGAACCGTCCACATCGATGTCGGTGGCGCGTGTCAGCGGATGGAAGACCTCCTGCTGCACCTCGAAAGTCGCCTCCATGGGCTTCATCGGGTGGCGGTAGATGTTTCCTGTGGTCCAGTCGCAGGTGAAGACGGCGTTCTTGTATTCGGCGGGGAAGCCCGGCTCATCGAGGGCGAGCGCACCGGTGCCGGAACCGCCGCCGTAGTCCTTCAGCGCGACGACCGTCTCGTCGAAAAATTTCTGATAGAGGCGCGGATAACCGTAGTCTCCCATCGGGATGAAATGGTGAAAGCGCGTGTTCCAACCCTTGCCATCGTTCGTGTTGTCGCGGGAAAACAGGTCGAGCGTCGGGGTGATCGCCGTGTCGCAGATGTTGCGCACATAGTAGGAATAAACCTCCATCTCGGAGCCATCGGGACGCACGCGAACCACGCCACCGCCCCAGAGGGTGAGGTGCGTGCCATCGGCTCCCACCGCATCCGGCATGCCGAAATCGCCGACCGAGACGTAGAGCCAGCCGTCGATGCCCATGCGCACGCCGTTGGTGGTGTGGTCGGCGCCACGCGGGTGCTCGATGCCCCAGCCGAAGCCTTTCACGAGGGTCTTTTTCTCATCCGCCACGCCATCGCCGTCCGTGTCGCGGAAGGAGCTGAGGTAGGGCGGATGAATCAGGTAAAGGGTATTTCCGACGAAATGCCCGCCGCGCGGGCTGTTCACCAGCGGCACGAAATCCTGGAACTCATCGGCCTTGCCGTTGCCGTCGGTGTCCGTGGCGCGGACAATTTTACCGAACTTGGGATCTTTGCCCAGCGAGCCGTTCCTATCGGAGGAAATATAAACATCGCCGTTCGCGGCGGCGGAGATCGCGGCGGGGTATTCGCCTTGTGGCGGCGCGGCGAACTCCGTGATTTTCCAGCCCTCCGGCAAGGCGTTCGCAGCGCCCCCTAAAGCCAAAGCCATCCCCGCGCAAAGCGCCGTATCGTATCCGTTCCTTCGGGTTTTCATTTGTTGAGTGCCAGGTTTCCCATACGCCGCGCACAAGCCCATCTTTCGACCTCAATTCCCCAGAAGGCCTTTAATGACATCCTCGGCGCCCTCAATCACCTTTTCCCCCTCGTCGATGACCTTCAGACCCTTGTCGATAACACCGGTGGGATTCTCGCCGAGCATCGACTTCGTGAATTTCAAAACCTTCTCTCCGCTCTCGGGGATCACATCGAACATGCGCATGCCCGCCGCAAGGACAAGGCGGTCGGTGAGGTCTTCCTTGGGATCGTCGAGCGTCCCTGTGATCCGGATCGGCGCCCATAGCAGGCCGCGCTCGCCGGGCAGGAAAACGTCGGTTTCCGCACCGGGGATGCTGGAAAGCGTGCCGGGAACCAACCCGAGCCGGAAACGCCCGTCGATGGCCTTCCCCTTGATCGAGAAATCCCCCTCCAGCCTGATCAGCCCCTCGCTCGCCATCACGAAATCCGTGAACACATATCCGCCGTCCGAGTAGCGCCATTTCGTCCGCGCGTCGCTGAGCTGGATGATGCGGAAACGCCGGGTGTCCGCATAGGCGGCAAGCACGTCGAGCATGGGAAGGGCGGTGAGGGTGCTGTTGCGGACCGTGAGTTCGCCGTTCATCGCCATCTTTCCGCTGATGTTGTTCACGGAAAAGGTCGACGAGACATCGCCGGTGAGGCGGCGAGCCCAATTTTCGCTGAGGACTTCATCGCATTTCACCCCATCCAGATCGCCCTCGAAGGCGTATGTCCCGGTCTTCGAATCCCACTCCCCGAAGGCATCGATGCGCCCGCTGTCCCATGCCTTGAGATCCGCGCTGGTGATGAAAACGCTGCCATCCCGGAAAGATCCCCTGACCTTTTCCAAACGAACCTCGGGCAGCCAGGCCTTGGCCGGATTGATCGTCCCACCGGTGATCTCCCCCTCGTAAGCACCTTTTGCCGAAAGCGGCTCAAGCCTCACCTTCATCCCGCGCGCTGCGACCTCGCCCTCGGAAGTCTTGGCCCGGATCGCGAGTTCACCGATCGACACCGATTGCAACTGCACCTCGCTCGGCAACCAGCCCGCCTGCTTCCTCTTTTTGGCAATCTGCGCCACCTCGGGCGACGGCTCTTCTTTCCTGGTGAAATCCAAACCCAGTTCCACCCGCGAAACCCGCGTCTGCTTGAGTTCCCAAGCGCCCGCGGCCAAAGCACCGAAACCCACCTCCGTGCCGATCTGATCCGCCCCGACCGAGACGATCATCCCCTCACCGGCCGCCTCGAACCGCTCCGTCTCGACCGCCAGCCCGTCCCATCGGAAAGAGCTGAACGTGCCTGCCACCTTCGCCGCCTTGCTGACCTCGGCGGAAAGGAATTTCCGGAAACCCTCGCTGTGCAGGTAGGCGCGCAGCCCTGCATAGCCCAGCGTCAAAGCCAGCAAAAGGAACACCCCGAAGAACGCCAGGAATTTTCCGAACCAAGGCTCCTTCGCCCCTCCCCGTTTCCTTTTAGCACGTCGACTCATTTCCTGAAAGCTATCCGCGCCGACGAGAACCGCAAGAACACAAGAACGCGCTACTTCAGCCCTGGCATGTGTGGCTTTCGAGATGGACTAGCCTATGGAAAAAGCATGCGAGGGTATTCCAGGATATCCATTCGCCCGGCAAAAGAGCAAGACCGTGATGTTCATGCCGGAAATTGCCGCGCCTCCTCCGCATCCCTCCCGATCTGTTCCCGCAGCTCCTCCAGCGAGCCGAATTTCCTCTCGGGCCGCAGGAACTTCTCGAACCTCACCCGCAGCTCTTTGCCATATAGATCGCCGGAAAAATCAAGGAGATGCACTTCCAGCAACCGCTCGCCGCCATCCACGGTGGGGCGCGTGCCGAGGTTTGCGACGCCTTTCCTCACCCCATCCACCTTTACCGCCCAGACGCCGTCGCGGGGCGTTTGCCGCTCCCCTAGGCGGAGGTTTGCGGTGGGGAATCCGAGCCCGCGGCCCAGCTTCCTGCCCTCGATGACCGTCCCGGAAAGCTCGTAAGGCCGGCCGAGCATTTCCTCCACGGCGTCGAAATTCCCGTCACGGATCGCCTGGCGGATGCGGGTGCTGCTGATCCTTTCCCCGTCCCACATCACCGGCGGCACGGCCTCCAGTTGAAAACCCAGCTCCCCGCCCATCCGGCGCAGCATCGCCACATCACCGGAGCGCTTGCTGCCGAACCGCCAGTCCTCGCCCACCGCGACCGTCCTCACATCGGCGGCCAGAAGTTTCCTCACGAATTCCTCCGCATCCATCTTCGCGAAGGCCATGTCGAAATGGATCACCAGCAAGCCGTCCACTCCCAGCGCCTTCAACACCGCCGCCTTTTCATCGAGCGTCGCCAGCAGCGAGGCGGGCGCTTTCTCCGGCGCGATCACCCGGATGGGATGCGGATCGAACGTCACAACGAAGGCTTTCCCGCCCTCTTTCCGCGCGGCCTCCACCGCCCGCGCGATCACCGCCCGGTGGCCGACATGCACCCCATCGAACACGCCCAAGGCAAGATGCAGCGGCCCGTCCTGCGCCGCCAGCTCCTCCAGCTTGTCGATCCGGATGGGCATGGTTTTCAGGCTCCGCGCATCAGGGAAATTTCGGCCAGGGAAATCAGCGCTTTCATCAGGATCTCGGGATTTCCCTCCTTGAGCTGCGCGACGGTCACCGAGCGGTCGAGGGTGAATTTCCCCGAGTTCGTCCGCCGCAACGCGCTCAGGTGCGCGCCGCAGCCGAGTTTCTCGCCGATGTCGTTCGCGTAGGTGCGCACGTAGAAACCCTTCGTGCAATGCACGCGGAAATCGACCTCCGGCAACGCGACACGCGTGATTTCGTATGCACTGACTTTCACCGGCCGCAGCTTGCGCTCCACCTCCTGCCCCTTGCGGGCGAGCTTGTAGAGCGGCACGCCGTCCATCTTGATCGCGGAAACCATCGGCGGCAGCTGCTCGAACTCGCCCATGAACGCATCGAACGCCGCCTTGACCTGCGCCTCGGAATAATCGCCGACCTCGCGCGTTTCAAGCACCTCGCCCTCCTTGTCCTGCGTGCTGGTGCGCTCGCCGAGCGTGAGCGTGCCTTCATAGACCTTGTCCTCACTCATCAGCAGATCCTGGATCTTTGTTGCGCGCCCGACCACCAGCATCAGCAGCCCGGTGGCCATCGGATCAAGCGTCCCGCAGTGGCCGATCTTTTTCGTGTTCAGCGCCCGCCGACCGATCGCCACGACATCGTGCGAGGTCATGTCCGGCGCCTTGTCCACGAGCAGCACTCCGCTGGGGCCCGTATATTCCTGTGGTTTGTTTCTCATCGTGTTTTGAAAATCATTTTCCGAGCGCCTCGCCGAGTGCGGCGAGCACCGCCACCTTCGCGTCCTCCCACGGCCCGCCCATGCGGATTCCCGCCGCCAGCGCATGACCGCCACCGCCGAACTTCATGGCGACCTCGCAGACATTCACGCTCTTGTCCTTGGAGCGCATGGAAACGCGGATCTTGCCGCCCTCCAGTTCCTCGAAAAACACCGCGGCCTTCACCCCTTTCACCGCACGGATCAGGTCGATCAAGCCCTCGCTGTCATCCGGCTGGAGATCGAGCTTCAGCCGCACCGCGTCGCGCAGCTCCCAGTTCGCGATCTTTCCGTCGGCGGAAATCTCCAGCGTATTGAGCAGCTCGCGCATCAGCTCGAGGCGGCGGAACGGATGGTTGTCGTAGGTGTCCGCGTTGATTTTCCCCACATCCAAGCCCCGGCGGATCAGATCCGCACCCAGATCGTAGGTCGCGGCGGTGGTGGATCCGTATTGGAAAGAACCGGTGTCCGTGGAAACCGCCACATAGACCGCGTCCCGCGTCTCGTCCGGCAAAGGCATGTCGAGCTCCCGGATGAGGTGGTAAAGAATCTGTCCCGTGGCCGGGCTGGTGGCATCGATGATATTCAGATCGCCGTAAGCCGGGTTGGAAACGTGGTGGTCGATGTTCACCCAGAACTTCGCCTTGCTCGCGGCGTGCAGCGATTTTTCGCCGAGGCGCGGCTTCGTCGCCGTATCGAGCGCGATGGCCACTTCCACCTCCAGCGGCTCGGCGGGCGGGGTCGTCACTTTTTCCGAACCGGCCATGAAAGCCAGGCTCTCCGGAACCCCGTCCTCATTGATCAGGTAGACCGTTTTCCCCATAGCCATCAGCGCGAAACCCAGCGCCACCTGCGAGCCGATCGCGTCCCCATCCGGCCGGACGTGGCTCATGATCACGAAGCTCGAATGCTCCGCAACCACCGCGCCGAATTCCGAGAACAGCCCTGCCGATGTCTTTTTTTCGTCTTCGCTCATAATAGCCAACCCGCACCACGCGGGGGGCGGATTCTCCCCAGCGCCCCCCTTGTGACAAGGACAAACCCGAAGCATACGCCCGGCAAAAGGTAGTGAAACACCTACCCCGACCTGTTCATGCGCACCCTTTTCCAAAGGAAATCATCCTTGCCCAAAACCCCTGCGCGGTTCATCTAGCAGCCGTGCGCGATCTCCTGGCAAACCCCGCCTGGCAAGAGGAGGATCTCGGCCTTCCGCTGCCGGATACCACCCATGCCTGCTCCGTCTGTCTTCCGAACTGGGAGTCGGTCGTCGGCTATGAGGAGGGGCGTGAGAAAATCATCCGCCGCCTGCGCACCGGTTACCCGCGCTTTTTCAAGCACCCGACCGTCGAGCGCCTCTTCGAAAACGCCCGCGCGGAGCTGACCTCCGATGGTGAGGACGTCCTCATATTGCCCACGCGCCTCTCGGCACAACGCGCCCACCGCTGGCTGGAAAGGCAGGCGGAAACAGCCATCCGCACCACTTCCTACCATGGCTTCCAGGCACTCATTTTCCCGGAAAAAGCGAGGTCGCTCGCCAACTCCTACTGGCGCTTCTCCGGAGAGGGTGCCTCCTCGCGGCAAGCCCAGGATTATCTCGATGGGGCGCTGCGCGAGGGATCGAAGTCCCATCTCGTCGCCCGGGCGGTGGCGAAACTCAACGGCGGCGCGGCGGAAAACACTTTCGTCTTCGCCAGCGGGATCTCGGCGGCACTGGCCGTCCTGCGCGCGCTTCCCGGGATACGCGAGGGCAAGAAAACCCTCCAGATCGAGTTCCCTTACGTCGATTCGCTGAAGATCCAGGAGCGCTTCGGAAACGGAGCGGCCTACCTGAACGAGGCCACCGGCGAGTCATTCGACGAAGCCCTGCGCCGCATCCGCGCGGGCGAGTTCGCGGGCGTTTTCACCGAAGTTCCCTCCAACCCGCTGCTCCGCACCGTTGATCTGTCGCTCCTCGCCGATGCCTGCCGCTCATCCCGCACCCCATTGATCCTCGACGACTCCGCCGCCGGGCCGCTCAACGTCGATGCCCTGCCGCATTGCGACGTGCTCACCTCCTCCCTCACGAAATGGGTTTCCGGAGCAGGCGATGTGATGGCCGGAGCCGCCACCGTCCGCGCAGATTCCCCGCTCGCCGCCGAATTCCTCGGCCCGCTCGCCGAGGACTCCGCCGAGTGCGCCCCCCTCTACATCGCGGACGCCGAAATCCTTCTTTCAAACATGAAGGGCTACGCGAAACGCAACACAGCGGTGAACTTCAACGCGCTCGCACTCGTCGCCTTTCTGAAAGACCACCCCGCTGTCGCGAGCGTCTGGCATCCCTCGGTCACACAAACGGATAACTACACGGCGATCATGCGGAAAAACGGCGGCTTCGGCGGGCTGCTTTCCATCGTCCTCACGAACCCGAAGAAAGCGCCTAAAGTCTATGACGCGCTGAAACTTTCGAAAGGCCCCTCTTTCGGAACGCCGTTCACACTCGTTTGTCCCTACACGCTTCTAGCCCATTACGATGAGCTGGATTGGACGGAGGACTGCGGCGTCCCCGCGAACCTGCTGCGGATCTCCGTCGGCCTGGAATCGCCGGACACGATCATCGCCGCCTTCGCCGAGGCCCTGGCATAACAACCGCACGCCATGCTGAGACCGCGCAAGAGATACACCGTCCATGACCTGCGGCTGCTCAAGGGCAAACGCTGCCTGACCCACATCCACGTGAAATCGCCCGAGGAAGCCGCGGCGGCCGCGGCGGCGGGGGTTGATCTGATGAGCTGCAGCTACGATTCCCCGGAAGCCCAGGCCCGGCTGCCGCAACTGGTGGCAGCGGCTCCGGAAAGTTTCTTTTCCGCCGCAACCCCGCACGGCATGGCCACACCCGGGGAGGCGATCCGCACCGCCTTCCGCGCGCTGGAGGCCGGCGCAAGCTCGGTGTATTGCTCGGCCAGCAACCGCATCATCGAGGCCATGGCGAACGAGCGCATCCCGGTCGTCGGCCATCTCGGGATGGTGCCACGTCATGTCACGTGGACGAACTACCGCGCCATCGGAAAAACGCCTGCGGAGGCCGTGCAGCTTTACCGGCAGATGAAAGACTTGGAAAACGCAGGAGCCTACGCAGCCGAGCTGGAATGCGTGCCGCACCAGCTCGCAAGCTTCCTATGTTCGAAAACGGACATGCTGCTGATGTCGCTCGGATCGGGAAACGGTTGCGATACGCAGTTCCTCTTTTCCGATGACATCCTCGGAGATTACGACGAGCGCCTCCCCCGCCACGCAAAGGCATACCGTGATTTCCGCGCGGAGCACCGGCGCCTGCAGCAGGAACGCATCGCGGCCTTCGGCGAATACATCGCGGACGTGAAGGGCGGCCAGTTCCCGCAGCCAACGAACCTCATCGAGATGCCGGACGAAGCCATGCGCGCGGTGATCGAGGAGATCGGCTAACGGATCCCGAACCGGTAGGGATCGCCTTCCGAGAAAACGAGCTCCGTTTCCGCCGTCACGAACGCTTCGCCGGTGATTTCAGGGATGATTTTCCCATCCACCAATGTGATGCGCCCCTCGAATACCCCGCCCAAAATCCCCGCCTGCCGCCAGACCTCGCCCGGCTTGATCAGGCCATCCGCGTAGAGACACGCCAGCTTCGCGCTCAGGCCGGTGCCGCAGGGTGAGCGGTCGTATTCTCCGCCGGGACAGAGCATGAAATTCCGCGCATCCGCCCCTTCGAGGTCTTCGCCGAGCACCTCGATGTGGTCGATTTCCCCTCCGTCATCGCCGCGTATCCCCGCATGTTCCAAACCGCGCCGAACCGCCTTCGCAAAGCCCATGAGCCGCTCCAAATTCTCCTTCCGCAGACCGATGCCCGGATCGTCCACCAGGAAAAACCAGTTACCACCCCACGCGATGTCACCCGTAACCTCTCCGTATCCCTCCGCTTCAACGATTACATTTTTCCGGAAACGCCACGCAGCCACGTTCGCCACCGTCACCCGTCCCCTCCCGTGCAGCGTCGCCTCCACCACGCCGACGGGCGTCTCGATACGGTATCTGCCGGGTGTCATCCGCCCCATGTATTCGAGGGTCGCCATCAGGCCGATCATCCCATGGCCGCACATGCCGAGGTAGCCGTTGTTGTTGAAAAAAATCACCGCCGCGTCGTTCGCGGCGCAATCCGGTTCGCAGAGCAAAGCCCCCACCGCCGCTTCCGAAGCGCGCGGCTCCAGGCACAATGAAGTCCGCAGCCAATCCGCGCGTTCCCGCAACAACTGCAGCCTTTCCCGCAAACTCCCCCCGCCCAAAGCCGGCGCGCCGGAAACCACCAGCCGCGTAGGCTCCCCCGCCGTGTGGGAATCGATTACACGGACTCTTTCCATGACGTTTCAGTAACGATCCGGATCGACCAGCGCCATGTCATTTTTCAGCGGATCGCGGCCGGGAGCGTCCCCACGATCACCCGTCAGCGGGTATCGGGGCGCGGGAAATGCGGCCGTGGCTGCCGGGGAATTCATCCTACGAAGCGTTTCACCGCATCGCGCTTGAGGCGGAGTTCGCGCCATTCGTTGACGAGGCGGCTGGCCTCGATGATGCCGCATCCGGCGGGCAGGGAGATCTTCTTTCCCTGCCACCACAGACCGCGGATCGCGACGACGGCCTCGAAGCGCCCGTTTTCCCAGACGCCGAAGGGCGCACCGAATTCCTCGGGACAACCGAGCTGCGAGCGCCAGCCGGACAGCGCCGCCATCGTCTGGTCGGTGCGCGGCAACGGCCCGAGCGCCGGCGTCGGATGAAGGCGGCGCAGGAGGGTTTGCGTGTCCTGCGGATTGGCCAGATCGACGGTGATGCCGGTGTGAAAATGCACGATGGAACCGAGCCGGAGCACATCCCGCTCGCGGCGGCGGAGTGTGCCGAGATCGAGAAGTTTCGAAACCAGGGTCTGCGCGACGTATTCGTGCTCGCGGATCTCCTTTTCATCCACCGCAAAGACATCCTCATCCTCCACGCGCGCCGTGCCCGCCAGCGCCATCGTCTCCAGCCGCGATCCATTGAGGGAGAACAAAAGCTCAGGCGTCGCACCCGCAAAGCCGTCCTCATCCGAGACCCATCCGTAGGACTGGAGCGGAGCCTGCTGGCGCGCCATGGCGGCGGTGATCCCTGCGGCGGGCGAGCAGGAAACCGCGCCGCGCTCGGTGACGACCGGCACGGTCTTCTCGATCATCCCCTGGCGGATGCGGATCATGATTTCCTGGAAAACGCAGGAGAACGGGATCGCATCCGGAGCCTCCCATGCCACATCAAGGCGCAGGTCGCCGCCCACCGCGTCGCGGAAATCCTTGGCCGCCATGATTTCGTGGCGCGCAGGGATTTGCCATGGCATTTCCTCGCAGGAGAAAAAGCCGCGCTTATAGAACGCGATCCCCCCGGCGGGTGGCTCGACCGATGCCACGAAAGGGCCGTGGCCGATTACTACCGTCCCATCGCGTCTCGCCAGCCATGCCTTGCGGGCGGGAGTCATGCGCTGCTCCCGTCTGACGCCGCCTTTTTCACCTTGGGTGGCTTGGGCTTGCCCTTTGGAATCACCATTTCGATGGCATCGATGAGCACCCAGCCGCGAGTCTTTGTCGCAAAGGCCACATACGCCCAATCGCCGGAGCGGCGGATTACCTCGGCAACGGAACCCGGCGGTGCATCGATCACTTCCGGGGAAGTCCGCGCGGCATCCGTGTGCAGGACAACTTTTTCACCGACAACAACCGCCTGCCGCGCGATGGGGGCGAACCCCGCGTCATCGGGAAAATACCTCCAACCCACCCCGCCCAGCGACATCATCAGCGGACCGAGAACAAAACCGACCACACCCGCAACCCGCCACGGCGAACCGATCCGCGTCGCAGGGAAAACCAGCAGGCCGATCACCAGCATCCAGGCACCCGCCCAGAGAGTTCCTTTCCATGCCGGGAGCGGGATACGGGCTATGGCGTATTGGTAAGCGGGCCGCTCGATGGTGATGGATCCGTACTTCCTTTCGATGAAACGCAGGTTCTGGCGCGCCTCGCCGTGGGCGCTTTCGCGGGCAAGGGCGCGGCGGTAGTAGAGCGCCGCTTGTCCCGTAGCGCCCATGCGGTAGGCGGCGTTGCCGATGTTGTAGAGCGTGTCCGCACTGAGATCCTCGTAGGCACCGGCATCGAGCCACAGCTTCGCAGCCTCCTCGAAACGGGCGGCGTCGTATGACTCCTTCGCCTTGAGGGAAACATCCTGCGCATTGAGTGGAGGCGCTGAGAATCCGGCGAACGAGAAAAGGAAAATTCCCAACGCCGCTTTCCGAAGGCTGCGCAGGATTTTTTCCCGCCGTCCTTTCGGCACCGGCACATCGGCCTTCGCCTCGCGGAAACAGAGCCGGTCGCGCTCGCCGAGGATATCGCGGATTTCATCGTTCTTATCGACGAGCTGCCAGCGTTCCGCGAAACCGCCCGCCGCGCGCAGGAATGCAAGCCCATCCCCTGAGGCAGCACGCGCGAGGATTTCCAAATCCCGCCGCAAGACACGCTTTGTTTCGTCCCTTTCGAAAAGGTGGCCGTAGCGCATCCACAGCGCGCGCCCGATGAGCGCGAGCGAAAGCGCGGCGGCGATGACATGCGGTAACCAAGGCGGCAGGTTCTTGCCGGATGGGTTGATTAGCTGGCCTGTGTCAATCACGCTGAGAATGTCAGACATCCTCTCCAACGGCACCGCCAATGACTGGGGCGGCCCGGAGGCCTCGGTGACTCCGCCCTTTGCGGGGGACATCACCAATGGGATGATATCCGTCGTCACGGTTTCGTATTTTTCCGTATCAGGATCGAAGTAAACGAGGCGGAAAGGCGGTATGGCGGTCTTCATTTCGAGCGGACGGATGAATTGGCTGAACACCACCGTCCCTTGCAACTCCCGGCGCTCCTCTCCACGCTGGTTCGGCGTGGCATCGTAGGCTTTCCAACCGGTCGGATCGATCATCTTCGGCGAGCGCAGGTTGTCGAGGTTGCCGCTACCGCTGACCACGACATCCAGCGCGAGCGGCTCACCCTCGGTGACATTGGTTTCCTTGATCGCCGTGCTGAGGGAAAATTGGCCCACCGCGTTATCGAAACCTTCCGGCGCACCCTCCGGCAGAGGCGCAACCGTGAAGCCGAGTTTCGGAACATCGAGCGTCGTCTGCAACTGGATGCGTTGTGCGAAGCGGTCGAACACCGTTTTGACGTAGATCAAACGCACCGTCGCGGGGCCGATTTCCACATCACCCGAATTCAGCGCCGTCATCGTCGTCTTGTAGGCGAGGGAAACGTAGGGCTGGCCGAGAAGGTTCACCTCGCCGGGCGGATTCGAGGGTTCGTAGCGCCAGACGGCGAGCCCCTTGCGCTCGAACTCCGGCACTCCCCAATCGGCCATGCTGCGGGCGAGGTCTCGCGGCACGTAGATCTTGATCTCGCTCGCGAAGGCCTGGTTCTCGAAAAACTTCCTCTGCGGGATGCGGATGATGCTCGCGTATTTCACCTTGTCACCCTGTTCCGCAGGCTCCGAGGAGGACTCGCTCCACTCCAGGTCGCCGGGATCGAACACCTCGATGCTCAACGGCTCGGTCTTCATCCTGATGCCATTGACCAGCACCTCGACTGCCGGAATCACATGAACGCCGGACTCGTAGCTGGACACGATGTATTGGAAACTCGATTCAATGCGCCTGCCGGGATACATCTGCGGCCTGCCGAATCCGATCGGTTCGATCACCACGTCCTTCACCTCCGGAATGCGCGGCATTTCATCGGGTTCCTGCTGCTCCACGCGGATTTCGAATATGGCTTTTTCGCCACGGGCGAGGAAACCTGAGGAGATCAGGCTGCGGACGTTTGCATGCCCGGCCGAGGTGACGAGGAGGTAGAGGAATAGGATTCTGATCATGGGTGCGTTCATATTCTACCAATCTTTTTCGGGGTTCCTGAATTCGCGTCTGCCGGGGGTAAGCGGGCCTTTCTGAAGATCCGCGTTTTCGGAAAGGATGCGGCGCGCACGTTCTTCGGGGGTTTCGTTGGGATCGGCCTCGCCCTTGGAATCGTTTTCATCCGGCTCCTTGCCTTTGTCGCCTTCCTCCGGATCCTTGTCGCCGCCCTTACCCTTGTCACCAGGTTCCTCCCCCTCGGCACCTTCGCCGTCCTCCTGCGGTTCGCCATCGCCCTTGCCCTCACCCGGCTCGCCTTCCTGGGGCGGGCCATCGCCGGGCTGAGGCTGCGCTTGCTCCATCTGTGTGATCTCCCCTTCGGTCTGCTCCTTTTCCTCCTCTAACAGCTCCTTGAGACGGACGAGGTATCCCATCGCCAGCTCCTCGTTTCGACGGGCGGTTTCTGAACCCGGATTTTTCACCTGCGCCGAGCGGTAATGGCGGATGGCGTCCGCCCAGTTCAGGATGATGGAATCGATGCGGATGAATTCATTCGTCTCGCCGGATTCGGGCAGCTCGGATTCCTCCATGCGCTTGAGTTGTTCGCGGACAAGCTCGTCGAATTTCGCCATGTCAGGCACTTCCTCGCCCACGGGATAGCGGCTGCCGGAAAGCCCCATCCAGCCGAGTTGGAAAAGCGTGTTGCCCATGCCCTCGTGCCCTTTTCCCGCGACCTTCGCCTCCTCGGCGAGCAGCGCCGCGCTGTAGGCGGAGCGGGCACCCCGGTAATCCTGCGCCTCGTATGCCGCGATGCCTTCACCGAGACGGAATCGCGAGACTTTATCCCCGCTCACTTTCTCATCCGCCAGCGCACGGTAGGCATCGCGCGCCTCATCGAAGCGTTCCTCGGAAAACGCGCGACCCGCGTCCTTGGCGAGATCCGCATCCGCCTGCGCGGAGAAAATCACCAGCGCCGCACTTGCACTCGCCAGCCCCCTCCAGCGCGTGCCCGCCACAATGGCCGCAGCGAGGAACAGGATCGCAGGAAGCAGCGCCCACTGGAAAAACTCGATCACGATCCGCCTCTTTCCGCCTTCCATTTCGAACGCATCGAGACCCTCGGTGGCCGCGCGAACCATCCCCGGGACATCCGCTCCCCGACCGGCGATCACGTAGCGGCCCCCGGTTTCGTCCGCGAGTTTCCGCAACACACCCGGCTGCAGGCGGCTCAGGATGCGATTGCCGCCCGAATCCACCAAACCTCCGATGAAATCCGGATGAGGAACAAAGCCGCCATCCTCCGTGCCCACTCCGATGGCGATGATCGTCACACCCGAGCTTTCCGCATCCGCGATGATCGAATCGAGTTCACCCTCGTTCTCCTCACCATCGCTGATAAGGACGAGCGCGTTGCTTTTCTGACCCGTCTCCTTCAGCGTCCGGGTAGCGAGCCGCACCGCCGCGGCGAGGTCCGATCCACCCGTCGGCATCCACTGTTCATCGATCTGTTCCACCGTTTCCCTGACGGCTCCGTGGTCAATGGTGAGAGGCGCATTGAGAAAAGGGGTTCCCGCGAAAGCGATCAGGCCGACGCGGTCGTTCTTCATCGATTCGAGCAGCTCGTAGATCACGATCTTCGCCTGCGCAAGGCGATCAGGCTTCACGTCCTGCACGCGCATGCTGCGGGAGAGGTCGAGGGCGATCATGATATTGCGCCCCGTCGTCCTTTCCGTTTTGGTTCCTGCATCACCCTGCGGGCGCGCCATCGCGAAAGCCAACGCCGAGATCGCCGCAAGGATCATGCCCAGCGCCATCCAGCGGGGTAACGGGTGGTCTTTCTTGATGAGTTTGGCACGCAGCCTTTCCGCCGCAAAAGCCTGCCACGGACGTTTGCCGAAACGCCCCGCCATCACGGCGCAGACGGCCAGGATCGGCACCGCGATCCACACCAAAAGCCATGCTGGATATTCAAGGTTCATGTCAGCCGCTTGTCCTGTTCAGCGAGATATACACCGCGAAGCCGAGCCCCGCCAGCAGGGAAACTCCCACAAACCACGCGTAAAGCTCGCGGTCATCGATCACCGTCAGGCTGCGGGATTCCGTCTTCTCCAGCCTGTCGATGGTCCGGAAATTGTTCTCAAGATCCTCGAGGCTCTGCGCCCAGAAATGTTCGCCCCGCGTCTCGCTGGCGATTTTCCGCAGCGTGGGGAGATCGAACTCCTGCCTCGGATAAGACTGAATGCCGGGAGAAACCCTGCCTTCCGTCGTTCCGATCGCCACCGTGTAGGTCTTGATGCCGAGCGTCTTGATTTCCATCGCGGCCTCAAGCGGCGAGATCTTGCCGGAGTTGCTCGCGCCGTCGGTGATGAGCACGATGATCTTGCTCTTGGCGTCGCGGTTGTCGAGGCGGGTGGCCGCCGCAGAAAGTGCGGAACCAATCGCCGTGCCCTGTTCCTCCACCGTCCCCACGCCTTGGCGGTTCAGGCGCAATCCGTCCAAGCCGAGGCGCAGCCAATCATGATCCAAAGTGATGGGGCTCACGGAAACCGGCCGCCCCGCGAACGCCACCAGCCCGATCCTGTCGTCCGGCCTGCGCGAGATGAACGAGTCAACCACCCGCTTGGCAGCGTCGATGCGTTTCATCGGCTCGCCGTCCATGCGGAAATCATCGATATCCATGGAAAGGGAAACATCGAAGGCGAGCACGATGTCGATGCCGCTCGCGGAGCGGCTCTGGTATTCGTTGCGCCAAACCGGCCGCGCCATCCCGAGGATGGCGAAAACCAGCGATGTGAAGACCAGCGGCACGCCGATATTCCATGCGAGGCGGTTGACCCTTTTCCCCAAGCTAAGCAGCACACCGAGATTCGGGAACACCACCGCTCCGGACGCTCCCCTGCCCCGCCGCAGCAGCAACAGGAGCAGACTGGGAATGAACAATAGAAGCCAGCCCGGCTGCGCGAAACGGAAGTGGGTGATGAAGTCCTCGATCATGCGCCGTGGATCCTTTCCAATAACGCCATACCCCCGGCATTCGTCTTGTCCGCTTCGATTCTTATGATGTCATCCGGCGCATATTTGACCGCCGCGAGTTCGGAGAAAAACGCACCGGCCTCGGATCTCACATGATCCGGCAGGTTCTTCAGTCCGTCATGCCGGGCGATGAACTCCTCATGTGTCTCGAAAAGAGCGGGTTCGTTCATGCTCCTTGCGAGGTAACGCCGGAGGATCATGGAAACGCGGATCGCGGATTCACGCGGATCCATACCTTCATTTCCGGAGAAAGCGGCCTTTGCCTCAAGATAGGCCTCGCGCTTTTCCTTCGATGAATCGACCACGGGCTTTTTCCTCAAGAGAAGCACCACCAGAAGGACGACGGCCGCGATTACGGCTACCACCGCAAAAATCCACCAAAGCTGCGGATCCCAGGTCGGAACCAGATCGATGGCATCGCGCGGCTCCGCGAGTCCGAGGTTTTTCCCTTTCTCTTCCATCGTTTCTTATCTCCTGCGCCTGCCCCGGCGCTTGAGCAGCCCGTGCAACGCGGGCAGCGTATCCTTGTCCGTTGTCAGCGTCGCCGCGTCGATCCCATGTTTCTTGAAAACGGCAGCCACACCCTCGACTTGCCGGGTCATCAGTTTCCTGTAGCCCATCCTGAGGTTCGGGTTGCTGGTGTTCACGAGCGTCTCGAAACCCGTTTCCGGATCGACCATCACCACGCGTCCGGCTTTCGGCAGGTCGGTCTCCAGGGGATCGTTGACACGCAGCGCCACGAGTTCGTGCTTGCGCGCGAGCTTGCCAAGAGGCTTGTCGAGAATCTCCGCATGGAAATCGGAAACCATGAAAACGAGCGCCTTCCGCTTGAGCGATTTGACGAGGAAATTGCAGGCTTCCTCAACGGATGTGCCCTGCTTGGCGGGCTTTGCCACAAGGATTTCCCGGATCATGCGCAACAGATGGCGGGTGCCTTTCGCGGGAGGGATGAACATCACCGGCTCTTCCGCGAAAATGAGCAGACCCACCTGGTCGCCGTTCTGCAGCGCACTGAAGCCGAGAACGGCCGCGATCTCCGCGGACAGCTCGCGTTTGCTCAGATGCTGGCTGCCGAAATCCGCCGAGCCGGAAACATCCACGGCCATGATCACGGAAAGTTCCCTTTCCTCGCGGAATTTCCTCACGAACGGCTCGTTCATGCGGGCGGTCACATTCCAGTCGATGAACCGCACCTCGTCCCCGTGCTGGTATTCCCGGAAGTCATCGAAATCGAGTCCCTGCCCGCGGAACGAGGAAAGGTATTCGCCGGAAAACGACTCCCGCACAAGACGCCGGGCCTTGAGCTCGAGCTTGCGCACCCGCGCCATCATTTCCTCGATCTGTTCGTCTTCGGTCATGCTGAAAGAAAATCCTAAATCCTAAGCTTTAAATCCGAAAAAATCACATCCATTCGGATTCCGATTCTTCCTTGAAATTTGAATTTTAGGGCACGACTACTTTCGCCAGGATGCGCTGGATGATCGTATCCGTGGTGATGCCCTCGGCCTCGGCTTCGTAAGTCAGGAGGATGCGGTGGCGCAAGACATCCAGAGCCATGTCCTTCACATCCTGCGGGGTCACGAACGCGCGTCCCTGCATGAAAGCGCGGGCACGGGCGGCGAGGGCGAGGTTGATGGTTCCGCGCGGTGAGGCTCCGGCGCGCACCCAGTTCTTGAGAGGGGCGTCCACTTTCACGGGGAAACGGGTGCAGTAGATCAGCTCGACGATGTATTTGCGGATCGCCTCGTCGATATAAACCGAGTTCACCAGATCGCGGGACGCGCCGACCTGCTCGGGTGTCGCCCTGCTCTTCGTTTCATACAAGGGAGCCGAGGTCGCCATACGATTCAGGATTTCCAACTCTTCGGACTTCGTAGGATAACCGACATTCACCTTCAGCAGGAAACGGTCGAGCTGCGCCTCGGGCAGCTGATAGGTGCCTTCCTGGTCGATGGGGTTCTGCGTGGCGAGAACAAGGAAAGGCTTCGGCAGCGGATAGGAGCGGTCGCCCAGCGTGACCTGACGCTCCTGCATCGCCTCCAGAAGCGCGGACTGCACCTTCGCCGGGGCGCGGTTGATCTCGTCGGCGAGGATCAGGTTGTTGAATATCGGGCCGAGCTTCGGCTCGAACCTGGCGTCGTGCGGGTGATAGATCATCGTTCCCACGAGATCGGCGGGCAAAAGGTCGGGCGTGAACTGGAACCTCGCAAAGGTAGTGGAAAGCGAACCGGACAGTGCCTTCACCGCCAGCGTCTTGGCCAGCCCGGGAACACCTTCCAGCAGGATGTGGCCGTTGCAGAGCAAGCCCACCAGCAGCCTGTCGACCAGATCCTCCTGCCCCACGAGGACTTTCGCCATCTCGTCCTTCACTTCGCCGATCCACGAGCTGCTCTCGGCAATCCTTTCCTGTAGTTCTTCCGTTGTCATTGTTGGCGGACAAAGTTTGCCTCTCAACGCGACATGTGCAACCGGCAATCCCCTGCATGGTGATTTTACCGTCAATACCTGCGAACGCGGCGCTCCCGGACTTGCATCCCCGTCGTTTCCCCGCAGTAAGGGCAGCGGAATTTGTCCTGGAACAGAATCGAAACCGCCACGTCCAGCTTGTGACTTCCGAACAGTGTTTGCGCGGACTTGTGCTTCGAGCAGCCAAGGTTTCTCAAAGGCGTGCCCATGCAAAGCGGGCATTTCAGACGCCCCCCCACTATGTGTGAAAGCACCTTGAGAACCAAGCCCGCTGCCAGGACGTATCCTGCGACTTGCATCCAGCCGGCATCTTTCTCCAGTAATCCGTATGAGAGAAAGCCGATGGCAACCGGCAGTGAAAGGAACGTGAGTACAAGGAACAGGGATGCGATCCTGAATCGCTTCAGAAGGTGATGAGATGACAGCCGGTGCATGAACCAATTTACTGGAATAGGGGGGGGAAATCGGTCAGACCCGAAGTCGGTCTCAAGTGATATGAACAGACGGGCGAGCGAGCAACCAAAATTGTCACGCTTTGTGAAATGATCGTAAGACTCGCCATCTGGCAGTGGTGTTCGCCTAACCGAACAGATCTTGTCCGGGCGCAGATGGAATGTCGCGCCTTGCCGGTCGGGCGAGTATCGCGTCGATTTCGGTGAGAAGCTCAAAACCCGGATCTTCCTCCCGTCCGAGGATCCGTCTCAACCTCTCGGCCCATTCACCCATATCGCCTCCCTTTTTCCTGGAAAGGATCAGCGCCGCCTCCGAAAGCCGCCCGCTTGCGGAAAGCTCGCGTCCCGTGCGCCGCAGCCAGGCTTCGAGATAGGGTTTCCTGTCGGCGCTCACTTTCCCGAGAGTTTGGCGGCCATGGCGGCATCCAGGTTGAAAGTTCCCGTTCCGAAAGGTTGGAAAGTTCCCTTTTCCGGAACCAGGTACTCGAACGCCTTTATAGGTTTCATCCCCTCGATCTCGGACATGAGATAAACGCGGATGGTCAGCGCCTCCTCCCCCGTTCCTCCCTCCAGCTTACGGATCGAATACTGGACCTCATTGGGACCGTTGCGCGCGCCACCGATCACGATCTCAGCCTCCTTGGCGTTCGCGAAGTGGTGGCGGCTGATCTTATTGACCTGCACCTGCACCTCGCGGCCGGGGCTGAAGACATACACCTTGGCGATGGTCGACGCCGGGTTGGCGGCGATGGGTGTCAGCGGCACAACACCCGATGGCCGGGCTTCGGGCACGCCGCGGAGATAGGAAAGTTCTCCCGCCGCCAGTTCGGTGCGGACTTCGGGTAAAGCCGTAAGGTTCACGAAATCCGCCTTGTCATACAGCCATCCGCCCGCACCGCGGACGAACGAAAGCACAAGCAGATTATCCGTAGGTTCGCCACCCACGCCAAAATCGACTTTGCCGAAATAGGCGGACTTGGCGGTCGCCCCGTTCTGGTTCGCCTCCAGGAATTTCAGGCCGCCGAGAGCCGGGGGCGGCGCGGGAAGGTCGAAGAGCGTTGCGGGGAAAGCGCGTTTTTCGGAAAGTATCCTGTTCCTGACTTCAACGCGGCGATGCTCTGCAGTCACACGTTGCCATGTCGCAGCGTCCTTGTTGATAAGCGCAGCCCGCCAGATGCCATAGGTTTTTTCCAAATTCGTCCTCAGATCCTCCTTTGCGTGGCAGAAACCGGTCAAAGCGAGCGAAAATGCCAAAATGTAACGGGTCATGGGCGAAACGATTGGACAAGCGGTAAAGAATCACAACAAACAAATCCACGCGAGTGCGGTGGCTTCGAGCCCCGGGTCGTTTACCCCGTTATGAGTCATATATTGCAGAAAGTCGCGCCTATCGGTGAATCGCGCGATAAGGAAATTTTGAAAGCCGCCTCGACCTACGTTTTTTCGGAAAAGGATGGAATTGAGCTGTTGGCGCATGTTTTCGCACCCGAAGGCCCGACCGTTGCCGGGCGCCCGGCGGTGGCGTTTTTCCATGGAGGCTTTTGGGATGTGCCGATGGTCACTCAATTCGTGCCGCACTGCCATCACTTCGCTGCGCGCGGTGCGGTGTCCGTCGTTTTCGAATACCGTGTCGCGTCGAAACACCAGACCGGGCCGCTGGCAGCCATCGGGGATGCGCGCGCCGCGCTGCTATGGCTCCATGAAAACGCGGACTTGCTCGGGCTGGATCCGGACAGAATCGCCGTCGCGGGTGCGGCGGGCGGCGCGTTTCTTGCCCTGCTGTTAGCGATGCAGAAAGACAAGCAATTCCCCACACCGGTCAGGCCGAAGGCGCTTTTGCTATTCAGCGCCCTTCTCAACACCACCCCGAAAGGCAAGCTGTCCGACAGATTTCCAAGCACGAAGGAGGCCAAAGCGCTGAGCCCTAGCAACCTGATCCGCCGAAAACTACCTCCTATCCTCATGCTGCACGGCAAGGCCGACCGCGTCACGCCTTTCGAAGAGGCCGTCAGCTTTTGCCGCAGGATGAAATGGAGAGGAAACCGCTGCCAGCTGATCGACTTCAACGGCGCGGAACACAGTTTCTTCAACTTCAACGTAAGCCATGCGCATTTCGAGATGGCCATCGCCGCCGCCGACCGCTTCCTCATCGAGTGCGGCATGCTCGGAGAGGAGCAAACGGATGACGTGATCTGAAAAAAAGAAACGACCGGGATTTTTCCCGGCCGCTTTTTTGGAAACATTTGCGTATCCTCGTTCAGCCGATGACGTCGGGCCAAATGGTGTGGAAGAACTCGCCGCGGGGCTTGTCGGTGCGCTCGTAGGTGTGGGCGCCGAAGAAGTCGCGCTGCGCCTGGAGCAGGTTCGCGGGGAGGACGGCGCTGCGGTAGCTGTCGTAATAGCCGAGCGAGGCGCTGAAGGAAGGAACCGGTATGCCGGCCAGCGTGGCGGTGGAAATCACCTCACGCCAGTTCTGCTGGAAACCGTTTAGCAGATCCGTGAAGAACGGCGCGAGCATGAGGTTGCTGAGCTTCGGATCCTTGCGGTAGGCGTCGGTGATGTCGTTGAGGAAACGGGCGCGGATGATGCAGCCCCCGCGCCAGATGGCGGCGATCTTGGCGAGATCAAGCCCCCAGCCCTTTTCCTCACCCATCGCGGCGATGAGATCGAGTCCTTGCGCATAGGAGATGATCTTGGAGGCGAAGAGGGCGTCGTGGACTTTCCTGACAAGCTCGGCCTTGTCGCCGGCGATCTGCGCCTTCGGGCCTTCGAGAATCGAGCTGGCGGCGACGCGTTTTTCCTTCATGGAGGAAAGGATGCGCGCTTCGACGGCGGCGTTGATCGTGGAGATGACGACCGCGTTCTCCACGGCGTTGATCAGCGTCCATTTTCCCGTGCCCTTCTGGCCGGCCGTGTCGAGGATGACATCGACAAGCGCCTTGCCGGTTTCCGGGTCGTTCTGCTCGAAGATTTTCGCGGTGATCTGGATCAGGTAACTTTCGAGGTCGCCGTTGTTCCAATCAGTGAAAACGGTGGCAAGCTCGGCGGGGGTGAAACCGGCGGCCTTGAAGATGTTGTAGGCCTCGCAGATAAGCTGCATGTCACCGTATTCGATGCCGTTGTGGATCATCTTCACGTAGTGGCCCGCGCCGCCGGTGCCGATGTGGGTCACGCAGGGCTCGCCGTCCACCTTGGCGGAGATGCTTTCGAAAATGGGTTTCATCACATCCCAGGTGGAGGTGGGGCCGCCGGGCATGATGGACGGGCCTTTGCGCGCTCCTTCCTCACCGCCGGAAACGCCCGCGCCGATGAAGCGGAAACCGAGGTCGCCCAGCCATTTGTCGCGGCGCTCGGTGTCGGTGTAGAGCGAGTTGCCGCCGTCGATGATGATGTCGCCCTTGTCGAGGAGAGGGATGAGGGACTCGATGACCGCGTCCACGGGGCCACCGGCCTTGACCATGATCATGATTTTCCGCGGGGAGGCCAGGGAGTTCACAAAGCCTTCCAGGGTTTCCTCACCCACCAGCTTTTTATCCGGATGTTTCGCGACGAATTCCTCCATCGCGCTGGTGGTGCGGTTGTAAACCGAGACCTGGAAACCCCGGGATTCCACGTTCAAAACAAGATTCTGGCCCATGACGGCCAGTCCGATAAGTCCAAAGTCGCTGTTGCTCATATTGATGCTGGGGATTTGACCCGCGCGCCGGTCTAGGGAATACGGCCAAACCATGCAACCCATTGTTGCCATTTCCCCTTCTATTTCCCAAACTCATCCGATGAACATACCCAACGCGATCACGGTCTCCCGCCTTTTCCTGACCGCCGGTTTCATCCTTTTCGTAGCATTGGAGAGCACCTGGGGACATTTCACCGCCCTGATCCTTTTCATCATCGCCGCAATCAGTGATTTCGTGGACGGCTGGCTGGCGAGGAAAATGAACCTCATCACCCCGCTCGGCAAACTGCTCGATCCGCTCGCCGACAAGATCCTTGTCTGTTCCGCCTTCGTTTTCTTGACCGCAGAGGGGCTATGCCCGGTCTGGGTCACGGCGCTCATCATCGGCCGCGAGTTTCTCGTGACGGGTCTGCGCCAGATCGCGATCGAGGCAGGACAGGTGCTCGCCGCCGACAGGCTGGGGAAATGGAAGACCGCTTTCCAACTCACCTACCTGATCGCCGGCATGGTACGCCTGACGCTCGACACAATGGAATCAGTGAAACCGCCGCTCTCCTACCTGCACACCCTGACAACCCCGTGGGGCGAGGGTGCGTGGCTGTTACCTATCAGCCTCGGCCTTGCGGTCGGGCTGACGGTCATATCAGGATGGAACTACGTGTGGTCGTCCCGCTATCTGCTGCGGGGCAACTGACCTCACTTCCCTAGCAGGTAGGCGAGCAGGTCCTTGAGTTCCTCGGGGTTCATGCGGTTGATCATCCCGGCCGGCATGGGCGATACGTCCGAAAGCTTGTTCTCCTTGATGTCGGAGCGCTTGACCTCGACCTTCTGCGCGTAGTCGAAGGGGTTGTTGGCTATGATCAAAACCTCGTCTTTCTCTTCGAGGATCTTGCCGACGGTCATCTTGCCGTCGTTGGTGGTGATCGCGTGGAATCCGTATTGGTCGGAAATGACCTTGCTCGGCTCGATGATTGCCTCGGCGATATCCTTGACGCTGAAACGCCCGGCCAGGTTGCTGAGATCCGGGCCTTGCGATCCGCCCAGTGCGCCGAAGCGGTGGCATGCGGCGCAGAGGGAGGCGCGATACATGTTCTCTCCCTTTTTCTTGTCGCGGCCTTCGAGACCGGACTCGGCGAGTTTCACCACCTCATCCACCGTCCATGCCTTGCCCGGACCGGCGATATTCGGGAGATCCGCCATCAGGTTCTGGGCGGGAGCCTTTGCATCGGCGGCGAAGATCCTTTTCTCCTCCGCCGTGCCGTTTTCGTAAACCTGCTCGCGGATCCTGATCATGAATTTTCCGAAACTATTGCCACCCTTGCTTTTCTCAACCTCCCGGAACCAAGCGAAAACTCGCTGCCTCTCGCCCTCTTTCCAAGGGCCTTTCACGGCACGAAGGCAGTAGAGATAATGAATCTGCGCTGTGGGGGGATGATCTTCCATCATCCGGCTGATGTCCCCGCCATACCTCCCGTTGCGGGAAATCAGTTCCGCCCATGGTTCGGGCTCCGGAGCCGGTTCCTTGTCCATGATTTCCAAGGTTCTCGCCACCACTCCTGGTGCCTGTAGATAGCAAAGCATCCGCGCGAGCTCATAGTTCAGGAAACGCTCGGTGGAAGGATAGGAAGCGTCTATCTTGGCCAGCAACTTCGCTTTCTCGGCATCGGTCGGCTCCCCGCTGCGCATGAAGACAAGGCCAGCGGCGCGGAGCCAGTTGATCTTCTGATGGGTGGGGATTACCGCCCATTCGATGCGATGCAACGCGCCGAGAATGAGATCACGGTTCGTCTTCGCGTCAATACGGGCGAGAGCGATGCTTGCGGCGATCATACGGGAAACGTTCTGCTCCGTCTTGAGCTTTACGGACCAGGAGGTGTCGGGGAGCCTTTCCAGCGCGGCCTTCGCCATGAAACGCAGTGTGCGCTCCTCAGATCCGAGAAGTTTCCAGATTTCCTCGATGTTCGCGGTTTTGGGATCGATCGTGTATCCGGCAAGTTTGTCTCGGTCGGCATTTTTCGGGAAATTTCCCGGTGCCGGAGCAGTCGGCTCCGCGCCGGTGTAGGTCACACGCCATAACGCGGATGAGGTGCGGCGTCCGCCGGTCGCGAAATACATGGTGCCGTCCTTGGTGATGATGCCATCGGTAAGCGGAAGCCCCGCACCGGCCACTAACTCCTCCTTGGTCGCATCGAACGATGCGCCTTTCGGCGTGAGATGCACGGCATAGATCGTCGCGAAGGTCCAGTCGAAGGCGTAGATCGCATGCTGGTATTTAGCGGGAGCCTTGAAGCCTTTCCCTGAAAGTAGCCCGACCGGCGAGCCGGGGCCGATGTTCAGCACGGGAGCGATGCTGTCCTCGTAGTATTCCGGCCATTTGCCGGTGCCGTTGCGCCAGCCCATTTCCGCACCGGGAACAACGTGCATGATGCGCGTCGGGCGATACCATGGCATACCGAAGTCCCACTCCATGTCGGCATCGTAGGAAAACAGCTCGCCGCTCTGGTGGAAGGCGACGTCGTAGGTGTTCCGTTGTCCCATCGAAACAAGCTGCAAGGAAGTGCCGTCGGGCTTGAAACGCGCGATCCATCCGCCGGGAGCAAAAATGTTCGCCGCGTGGCCGTTTCCATCGGGGTTCCGGGGCAGAAGCTGATCCTCGTCCCAGATCTTCGCAGGGAAGGAATCCGTAACGGCCGGGAGCGCTGTGAAATTTCCTGTCACAAGGTAGATCCATTGCTTGTCCGGGGAAAGGACTACGGAATGCACGCCGTGCTCGCCTCCAGCCTTTACCGGAATTGCCAGCTTCGGAGCCTCCCAGCCATCCGCCGTTTCCTTGACCATCCACACGCCGCTCTCGACGGGAAACTCCTTCCCCTTCTCGTTCACGACAATGTAAAGCATCCCTTCATGCCAGAGCAGGCCATGCGCACCGCCCACGGGTATATCGAGCGCCTCCACCTTGGTCTCACCACCGGTGAGTGGAGCGGGCTTCACGCGGTAAAGCTTCCCGTATTGGTCGGCGGCGATCAACCTGCCTTTGCCGTCCTCCGTGAGGGCCACCCAGGAACCCTCCTCCTTTTTCACATCATAAATCTTCTCAAGCTTGAAGCCCGCCGCTACATTGAATTTTGCGGTTTGATCGGTAACCTCCGCAACACACACCTGCCCCAAAAGAAGCAAGGGTAACATCCTGACCAGTCCAAATTGATTCATCACAGACGCTATACATTACGGATAACGCCACTCTCTCAGATAATTTCGGAAAAAATCCGGCAAAACCATGAACCTCCCCTCCCCCGAAAAAATCTCCTCCCTCGATCAGCGCATGGCGGCGCTAGGGATCGATCCCGGTGATCTGCTGGAGAAATTCGTGCGCGGTTCCGGCGCGGGCGGCCAGAAGATCAACAAGACCTCCAACTGCGTTTTCCTGAAACACCTGCCGAGCGGCATCGCGATCAAGTGCCAGCTGGAACGCTCCCGCGAGATGAACCGTTTCCTTGCCCGCCGCGAGCTCTGCGACCAGATGGACGGGATCATCAACGGCAAGCTCTCCGCCAGGACCCAGGCCATCGAGAAACTCCGCCGCCAGAAACGGCAGAGATCGAGACGCTCCAAACAACGGTCGGTCGCCGACAAACGCGCCCTCTCCCAAAAGAAAGCCCTGCGCAAGCCGCCAAATGAATAACCGGTGCTGCCATTCCTTTTCCAAATCCGATTTAGCCCCAAAATCCCGCCAGCAAGATGAATTCACCACCATCTAACAGAGCTGGGCTATTTGCCGTGTTAACAGCCTTGTTCGCATCCTGTGGATCCCAGAAGCCGATGACAGAAACTCCAACGGCACCTCAACCGACTACGGAACCCCGGAGCAAGCCCGTCAAGATGCCACCGACCAACCGAAAGCTGGGCGCTTCGGAGAGCATTGATGTGGAGGAACTCTTCGGACTCCAGCAATCCGGGAACGTGCTGATCTACGATGTGCGCCTGCCCTATTTTTACGGGATCGACCACATCCCCGGCACGATCAGCTGGCCCCACACGGACTACGACGCCCAGGTGCAGAAGCGTGACATCGAGATCCAGAAAGCGCTGGCCGACGGCAAGAAAGTGGTGGTTTATTGTTTCAACATCGGATGTCCCGAGGCGAGGAACGTGGCAAAGAAGCTCGCCCGCCGGGACTACGTGATCCATGTCTTCGGCTCCGGGATCGACACATGGCGCACCGCCGGCCTGCCACTGGACGTATCCGCGCCCGAGAAGCCGGAGTGACCGGACGGGAGAAACCTCAGGGGCTTGACTGTTTTCCGAGGATTTTCCGGTGCATACCGCCTTTGCCATTCGTCCGATCCGGATCTGCCGGTCCGGTCAAATCAACAAACGAACCGCCGCTTCCTCACGTTTCCCCTTTCCCCGCCTCCCCCTGTCATTCTCGGTGGCGTTCTTTCATTACTTGCCCAATCCGCAGCGGAGCCTTCGCGGAGCTTGCCTAAGGTCGGCGCAACCGCCTATATCCGCCCCACGAACCGCCCATGATCGACCGTTGTCACCACTGCCGCGAAAGGGTGTTTTTCACGAACTCGACCTGCCCGAGCTGCGGGCAAGACCGTGACCAAGCCGTTCAGGTCACCGAAGATTCCTCGAAAAAAGCACCCTCCGCCGATCCGCCGCCTTCAAGCAAGGCCGCGTTCTGGGGCGCGCTCGCGCTGGCCGTTCTCGCGGCGTGGAGCTTCGCGGCCGATTGGGCGATGGTTTCCAAGAGCGGCTCCATCGACTACCGGAACCGTGTCACCGGCCTGCGCCTGCTGGCATCCGGCGAGGATCCCTACCATTACAAATGGACGCCCGGCAAACCCGAGAGGTTCTTCGATCCCTTTGAAAACCCCGGCCTTCCGATCACGAAAACCACCGTCACCCCGGCGACGCTTCTGACGGGCTGGCCCATGGCGCTGTTGCCGTATCCGGTGGCGAAATTCCTGTGGTTCCTCGCGCAGTGGGCGTTGCTCGCCGGGCTTTGGCTGCTGTGGTTCCGCTGGCCCGGCCAGACGGATCGGAGCCGATGGTGGTGGACGGCGCTGGTCGTGGGTTTCACCTACACGCTGGCCTGGCGGCACCACATCGACCGCGGGCAGGCCTACATTCTTTGGGCGCTGCTGTTGGGCGCGTGGATGCGGATGAGCATGGTGAAAAGCCCGGCGAAACGCGGTTGGCTGCCGGGATTGGCCGCAGGTTTGTTGGTCTGTTTGCGTCCGCCGTTGCTGATGGTGCTGCTGCCCTTCGTGGTCTTGCGGCGGCGCGAACAATGGCTTGGCGCAGTCATCGGGCTGGGGCTGGGGCTGGGGATTCCGTTTCTGGTGAAACCCACGGTCTGGCAGGACTACGGGCGCTCGATGGAAACGTGGTCGAAGATTTACCGCACCCAAACCGAACCCCGCCCCGGCGCGCGCCCCATGCCGCCGGAGGTGGAGGGAATGCCGCTCGCGAAGATCGCCGCCTACAAGGTGGTGCAGCACGTGGATTCCTCATTATACCGGCTCGCGAGGGCTTTTCATTTCAAATCCATCCCCGCCGTGGCCATGCTCGCGGCGCTCAGCCTGCTTTTCGCGGCTTGGCTGTGGCCTGCGCGGCGGTCGGGCGATGAGGCGTTTTTGCTGGGGCTGGCAGCGTGGTCTTTTCTGTTGGATCTGTTTCTACCGGCCTTCCGCTACCCCTACTCGGATGTGATGATCCTCAACACCTTCGCGCTGATTTCCGTGGTCGCATGCGGCAGGAAAGCAGCCTACGGGATCGCCCTCATGTCCATCGCGCTCGGCATCTGGATGGTGAGCATCCTGCCGCCCGCCCCATGGCCGCTTTATCTGCCTGCCATCGCCATGGCTCTCCTGGCCATGCTCATGCTCAGGCAATCCGCCTCCCAACGCCCTCTTACGCCATGTTGAAAATCGCGGTGATCGGTGCGGGGCCGGCCGGCCTCACGGCCGCCTATGAATTGGCGCGGCGCGGGCATGAGGTGGAGGTGTTCGAGGCCTCGCCGCAGGTCGGCGGGATGGCGCGTTCCTTCGAGCTGTGGGAAACCCGCGTGGATCTCGGCCCGCACCGGTTTTTCAGCGGCGATGCGCGGGTCAACGCGCTCTGGCATGATCTCGTCGGCAAGGATTTCAAGATGGTGGATCGCATGACCCGGATTTTCCACGGTGGCGAATTTTTCGATTACCCCCTGCGCCCGATGAACGCCCTGGCGCGGCTTGGCCTGTTAGAATCCGCCCGCTGCATGATCAGCTACGCCGGGCAGACTGTGGCCAACCGGCTCCATTCGGGGAAAAAGGAATCCTTCGAGGACTGGGTGGTCGCGGCGTTCGGGCGGCGGCTGTTCGAGATGTTTTTCAAGGACTACAGCGAAAAACTCTGGGGCATCCCCTGCGACGAACTCGACGTCGATTTCGCGGCGCAGCGCATCCAGCGCTTTTCGCTGGGGCGGGCGGTATTATCGGCTCTGGGTTTGGAAAAGGCGATCCACAAGACCTTGGTCCACCGTTTTCCCCATCCGCTGGAAGGGGCGGGCATTGTCTATGAGCGCATGGCCGCCCGGATCCGGGAGCACGGCGGCGTGATCCATCTGAACCGGCCGATCAGCGGCCTTGGCAAGGATGGCCGGAGCCTCCAGCAAACCGATGGCTCTTGCTCCAGCTACGACCATATCGTCTCGACCATGCCGCTGACGGCGCTTTGCCGCACGCTTCCGGATCTGCCGGATGGGCTGCTAGGCACGCTCGACCGGCTCGATTACCGCAACACGATCCTGGTCTATCTCAAGGTCGATCACCCCGATCTGTTTCCCGACCAATGGCTCTACATCCAGTCACCGGAAGTCCGGCTCGGGCGCGTCACCAATTTCCGCAACTGGCCCAACGGCCAAACCACGCCCGGCGGGCATTCCATCCTCGCGCTCGAATACTGGGACAACGCGGACGGCGATCTCTGGAACTCCCCCGATGAGGCGCTGGTGAGGCTCGCCGGGGAGGAAATCCGCCGAATCGGGCTGCTGCGAGGTGCGGAAATCAAGGACACGGCAGTCGTCCGCGTGCCGAAATGCTACCCGGTCTATCGGAAAGGCTACCGCGTCTGGCTTGATGAAATCGTCAGCCACCTCAGGGCGCACCACCCCCACCTTTCCCTGATCGGCCGCTACGGGGCTTTCAAATACAACAACCAGGATCACAGCATCCTGATGGGCATCCTCGCGGCGGAGAACATTTCCGGTGAGGCAAACCACGACCTTTGGGACGTAAACACCGATTACCAGTCCTACCAGGAGGGTGGCGTCCGTAAGCCGTCTTAGTTCTTGCCAAAACCGTATCGCGGCCTACGTTCCCGCCCGAGCAGGAGCTTCCTGAAAACCGATGTCCGCATCCGGCACCCTTTCTCTCCAAACATTCGTTTTCCTCACCGAAACGCGGATCTTTAGGGCTTGCCAGGAAATACGGAACCTTCTGGCTCACGGACGGCGGCGCGAATCGTCGGCATCCGGCCCTACCAAGACCTTTTCCGCGACAGTCGCGGAGGCTTGGCCCAGCACCAGAACGCTGGCGGCCGGAAGCCTCACCGATCGCACGCAGATCCATTTCAGCAACGCCGGGCAGCCATGCCCGCCGCGCCGGGCCGTCCGTAAACCACAGACCCATGCGAAACCATGTCAAACGCAACACAGAACTCCCGCAATTCGGGAGATAGCCGTCGCCGCCGCTCACGCGGAGGGCAAAACCGCCGTAACAATGATAACAACTCCGAACGCCGCAGCAACGAAGGCAGGAACACCGAAGGTCGCCGATCTGAAGGACGCCAATCCGATGGCCGCCAGTCAGGCGGAGGCAGACGCGATGGCGGCCAATCCGGCCGCCAGGACACCGGAAAGCCCCAGCGCCGCCCGATGCCTACTTCCATCCAGCTCAGCTGGTGGCAGAAGCTGCTGAAAGCCGTCGGTCTCTACAAGGAGCCCGTCCGTCCTCCGCGCCCTGAGCGTCGTCCGGATGCTGTCGAGCCCGCCAAAACCCGCGAGCCACGACGCACACAGACCCGAGACGCGCGCACCGATCACCGCGGCAATCGCACCGAGTCCCCGGAAGGCCAGCCCGCCCGGGAGCCTCAAGGCCGTGGCAATCGCCGCGAACGCGGTGACCGTGGCGAACGCGATGGCGGCCGCCGTGGCGGAGACCCGTCATCCGTCGAGAACCGCCGGGTCTACATCGGCAACCTCTCCTACGAGACCACCGAGAACGATCTCGAGGAACTCTTCAAGGGAGTCGGAGCCGTCCGCCGCATCGAGATCGTCTATAACCGCAACACCCACCGCTCCAAGGGTTACGGGTTCGTCGAGATGCTCGACATCGATGAAGCAAAGCGCACCGTGGAAGTCCTCCACGACCAGTTCTTCATGGGACGCAAGCTCACCGTCTCCGGCGCGAAATCGCAGGAACACGAAGCCGCCGAGAATGAGGAATCCGCTGGTGAAACCAAAGCCCAGGTCATGCCCGCACTCGCCCCGCTCCCGCCCAAGGAACAGGTGCTAGACCTTGTTTCCGAGCCGAAAGCAAAAGAGCCGATCGTCGAAGAGCCGATCGCCGAAGTCATCGAGGAGGAACCCCACGCCGAGATTCCCACCGAGGAATTCCACGAAACGCCTGAAACCGTAGAATCACAGGAGGAAACCGAGCAGCGCCCCCACGCCTGATCCGTTCCCAAAGAATCAAACCAACCCAGAGGCTCCCGGAAACGGGAGCCTCTTTTTTGCGCAAACCTTCAAGCCCACGTCGGAATCTCCAGCCGGAACTCCGGGATCCTCGCGAAGATCCAATCCCCCGCCCCTGTTTCGCCGAAGAACGCGCCGGACACGGCCGCCGCCCTGCCCACCACGTGATAGCTGTTGTAGGAGAAATGCTCGCCCGCCGCGATCACCGGTTGCTGCCCCACCACCCCATCGCCCTCGACCACCGTCGTTTCCCCGCCGTCCTCCACCACCACCCATTTCCTGCCGCGTATCGTAACGGGCACGGGGGAATCGTTGAAGATGGAGATGAAATACACGAAGGGATGCGGACGATCCGGCGGCGCGTCGAGGCTGGGCATATAGATGACATCATCGATTTTGACCCGGAGGCCTTCAAATTCCTTGATGTCTTTGGACATGGGGAAAGGATTGGAAAGCAGCAGCAAAGAATCAAGGAACAATGACAGACCCCGAAAAGAACCGCCCCGCTCCCTCCGCCGTGATGACCATCGCCGGCTCCGATTGCTCGGCGGGCGCAGGGTTGCAAGCGGATCTGAAAACCTTCCAACACTTCGGCCTCCACGGCCTGACAGCCGTCACTTGCATCGTATCGGAAACGGCCAACATCGTCCGCCGCGTCGATGCCGTGGATCCCGCGATGGTCGAGGACCAGATCCGGCTCATGCTCGGCGCCTTTCCCCTCACCGTCGTGAAAACCGGCATGCTCGGATCCGCGGAACACGTGCGCCGCGTCGCCGCCGTGTTCCGCGAGCATCCGCACATCGCGCTGGTGGTCGATCCCGTGATGATCGCCTCCACCGGTGCGAGCCTCTTAGAACCCGACGCCATCGGGATTTATCATAACGAACTCCTCCCGCTCGCCACCGTCATCACCCCGAACCTCCCGGAAGCCGAAACCCTGCTCGGCGCGAAAATTCCCGACGCCGCCGCGATGGAAAGGGCCGCCCGGAAACTTTCCGCCGAATACGGCTGCGCCGTCCTCCTGAAAGGCGGTCACCTCGGCGGCGCGGAATGCACGGATCTATTGTTCGATGGCGAAACCCTCCACCGCTACAGCTCCCCGCGCCTCAACGTCGCCGCCTCCCACGGCACCGGCTGCACCCTCGCCGCCGCCGTCGCAGCCGGTCTCGCTTTAGGAAAACCCCTCCCCGAAGCGGTCCGCATCGCCAAGGCCTACCTCGACGAAACCCTCGCCACCTCCTATTCCTACCAAAGCCCCGACGGCGAAGCCCTCCACGCCCTCAACCAGGGAACGCGGCTCCCTCACTTTTAGCGTTTAGAATTTGAGATTTAGGGCTTAGGATTTCTCACATGCGCATCGCGGTTTACGCCGGATCCTTCGATCCACCGACCAACGGACACCTCTGGATGATCGAGCGGGGCTTGGAAATGTTCGACCGCCTGATCGTTGCCATCGGCAGCAATCCGGCCAAGAGCTACTCCTACTCGCTGGAAGAGAGGCTGGAAATGCTGCGCGCGTCCATCCCGGCCAGCGACCGCCTGGAGATCGCCCATTTTGACAACCGCTACCTCGTCGATTACGCGAACAAGATGGGCGCCGCCTACATCCTGCGCGGCATCCGCTCGCCGAACGATTACGAATATGAGCGGGTCATGCGCCACATCAACGCCGACATGGCACCCAAGATCACCACCGTTTTCCTCATGCCCCCGCGCGACATCGCCGAGCTTTCCTCCAGCATGATCAAATCCCTCACCGGCCCCGCCGGATGGGAGGAAACCGTGAAACGCTACGTGCCTCCGCAGGTTTTCGAGGTGCTCAAGCAGGACAAATGAGCCGTGCGTTCACGAGCCGAATACCATCCTGAAATTGGAGAGTAAGCGGGGAATCGCTTCGATCGGTATATCGAGCTGGTGAATCAGTTTTTCCACGGCCTCCGCCTTCACTATCGCGTTTTCCCGTAGAAAATTCAGTAGATCGATGTCCTTGGGGCGTCCGACAAGCAATTTCAAAGCCGCAAGATCATTCGGTGAAATCGCGAACGCCTCTTCGCAATCAGGCACCGGCACCAGCCTCTCCCTCCAGCCGGAAGGAAGCGTTTGCAGGATGGAATCACGCATCACATCGGCGTGATAGCCGTGAATCTGGTGGTATGCCCGACTGTCGCCAAGAGCTTCATGCAGCATCACCGAGGTCAACTCGTCGAAAGGCTCGGCAAGGATATCGGCATCATATGTTGTCGCCAGCGGCCCGGATGGAGAACCCAGTTCCGGGTAAGAGGCGAGCAAGGAAGCGGAGCCGAGGACGATTATCCTTTTCCCTTCCGCCAACGCTTTGGCCGCCACGATGACATGCTGGAGCGAGCGAAGGTTCATTTTGAGGGGGCGAGAAGAGGCAGGCCAACAAAAGGCGAGCAGGATTTGATCCGCTCCGATTCGTGGTTCGGATCGGCGAGAAATGCGATGAGCTGATCGAACGCCACCGGGGATTCACGCGCCGCCAAGATTCGTTCCCGCCAATCGAGCAAAGGCGCGGGATGCAGCCGCCCGCTCATCAACCAGCGTTCAATGTTTTCCAAGGCGATCCGCAAGTCCTCGGGATGCGCCGCCAGATGGGCGGCGATTCGCCGCCACAGAATGGTGCGGTCTTCCCGCAGGAAATGATGGTCATCGGTGGTGGGATGATAAATTTCCATAACTTGCATCAACACTGCCCAGTCCGGTTGCTCAGGTCAACCCGCGACAGAGTCCTTGCCCGAAACCGCCTACTTCCTGATCAAATAAGCAAAGACAGGGATAAGATTGATAACAGTTAGGGTGATGTTTTCACGGGGAAATACGATTCTTATTTGAACGTTGAATTTTGAATTTTTCACTCGTGCTCGGTCAGGTAGCGCTCCGCCTCAAGCGCCGCGGCGCAACCTTGCCCGGCCGCGGTGATCGCCTGGCGGTAGTAATGGTCCGCCACATCGCCCGCCGCGAAAAGGCCGGGGGTTTTCGTAGCGGTGCGTCCGGGAACCTGGAGGATGTAGCCGTTTTCATCGAGATCCACGAGACCGCTGACGAACTGGCTGTTTGGCACGTGGCCGATCGCCACGAACACGCAATCCACCGCGATCTCGCTTTCCGATCCATCCACCAGGTTTTTCAGTTTCACCGCACGCATCTCGCCCTTTTCATTGGTGAGATATTCCTCGACCCCGCTGTTCCAGACAGGCTCGATCTTGGGGTTCGCGAGGGCGCGATCGGCCATGATCTTCGATGCGCGGAGCTCGTCGCGGCGATGGATGAGATATACCTTGCTGGCGAAACGGGTGAGGAAACCCGCCTCTTCGCAGGCGCTATCGCCGCCGCCGATCACGGCCACCGGCACATCGCGGTAGAACGCGCCGTCGCAAGTCGCGCAGGAGGTCAGGCCGCGGCCGATGAGCTCCTTCTCGTTCGGCAGCCCGAGGTGCCTTGGCGCGGCGCCGGTCGCGATGATCACGGTCTTGGCACGTAGCGTCTCGCCGCCTAGCTTCACGCTGAAATTCCCGTCTTCGTCCTTCGCGATCGACTCAACGCTGGCGTATTGGATGCGCGTGCCGAATTTCTCCGCCTGCTTCTGCATGTTCATCATCATCTCCGGCCCCATGATGCCGTCGGGAAATCCGGGGAAATTCTCCACCTCCGTGGTCGTCGTGAGCTGGCCGCCGGGCTGCGTGCCGGAAAGCATCAGCGGGGTCAGGTTCGCGCGGGCGACGTAAATGGCGGCGGTGTAACCGGCGCAACCGGTTCCGATGATGATGCCGTTTTCCATGGTGTTGATTGGGAGGCTTGGCTCGACGCATTATTCCGGCGGCGGGCGGAAAGAGTCAACCGCAGGGATCAAGAGTCCGGAATTGATGGAAGAAAATCCAACCGCAGATAGACACAGATGGACGTGAAGGAAGAAAAAAGCTCTCGCGGCTCTTCCTCTTTCATCTGCGTGAATCTGCGTCCATCTGCGGTTGAAAAAATCTCTTCGCTAGGCTTTCTCCGCTCCACGGTTGCCAAACGCCGCTCCCCCCTATTGATTCACCCCGCCCATGGCCAACGACTTCGCATTTGAATCCCTCAATCACGCTCAGCGCGAAGCGGTCGCCGCCCAGGACGGGCCGGTGATGATCCTTGCGGGCGCAGGCACGGGCAAGACGCGCACGGTCACCTGCCGCATCGCCCACATGCTGGAGCGGAAAGTCCTCGCCTCCGAGATTCTCGCCGTCACTTTCACCAACAAGGCCGCCTCCGAAATGAAGGAACGCATCGGCGGTATGGTCTCGAAATCGGCCGCGTCCGAAATGACCGTCTGCACCTTCCATTCGCTATGCGTCCGCCTCCTGCGCGGCGGCATCGACCGGCTCGGCTACAAGAAGAATTTCTCCATCACCGCCTACTCGGATCAGGTCGGCATCATGAAACAGCTCCTCGTCCGCAAGGGCGGCACCGATGAGAAGGTGAAGGCCGAGACCGTTCTCTCAGAAATCTCCAAGGCGAAAAACAAGGGCATCGATGTGCAGGATCTGCAGGACGATTTTTTCGCGCAGCTCGCCGTCGCCTACCAGAACGAGCTCCGCGCCCAGAACGCCGTCGATTTCGACGATCTCCTCGTCCTCGCCGAGCAGGTGCTGCGCGAGCACGACGATGTCCGCGACCATTTCCGGAAACAGTTCACCCGCGTCACCGTG
>JAIXQS010000001.1 GCA_027485615.1 Verrucomicrobiaceae bacterium | reverse complement strand
GCTCGTTGCTTGGGGGTAAATGCTCGTTGCTTGGGGGTAAATGCTCGTTGCTTGGGGGTAAATGGTCATTGCTTGAGGGTAAATGCTCGTTGCTTGAGTCGAAATGCCCGTTGCTTTGGTCGAAATGCCCGTTGCTTTGGTCGAAATGCCCGTTGCTTTGGTCGAAATGCCAGGCAGCGATGCCTCAGGGGAGCTTCGCTGCGCCCCGGCAACGTTCCATCGCCCCTGCCGGGGCTGATTACATGCCGCCCCGGCATCCCCCAACAACTCCCGCATGGGTTGGAGGAAGACAGCATACGCTCGACGCAACCCGCCATTCGTCAAGGCCTTTGCACCACCCACCCAGAGGGGGTGTCAGGGAAGGCGGGAGGGCTCACAGCACAAGGCGGCGCCGGAGGAGATCGAGAGAGCTCTGTGAGACGGCCTGCTTGAAATCCTTGCGGGCGCGGGGGTGGAAGACTTTCCGGGAGACGGTTTCGCCGCCCTTTTCCGCAAGGCCGAGCCATGCGGTGCCGACGGGTTTTTCCTCGGTGCCACCGCTGGGGCCGGCGATGCCGGTGACGCTGAGGGCGAAGTCTGCGCCGCTTTCCCGCAGGGCTCCCTCCGCCATGGCGCGGGCGACTTCCTCGGAGACGGCACCG
The DNA here is from genome assembly GCA_027485615.1 of Verrucomicrobiaceae bacterium. Classification (GTDB taxonomy): domain Bacteria; phylum Verrucomicrobiota; class Verrucomicrobiia; order Verrucomicrobiales; family Akkermansiaceae; genus Luteolibacter. Next base: position 17,102 of record JAIXQS010000001.1, on the reverse strand, counting down.
TGGGCGGCGATCATTTCCATGGGGACGCCGAGCTGGGAGGCTTTCGCTTCGTTCGCGTAGGTGACCCAGCCGTGGGTGAAGACTTCGCTGGCTCCGGGGACGTTGGTGAGGCGGTTCGCGATGAGGCCGCCGGTGCAGCTCTCGGCGGTGGCGAGCATGAGGGATTTTTCCCGCAGCAGGCGGATGACGGTGGCTTCCAGCGAGGAACCGTCATCGCTGATGAGGTGCCGGCCGAAGGAGCCGAGCGCAAGTTCCCGCCCGGCGGCGATGGCTTCCGGCAGGCCGATGAGGCGGAGATCGACCTCTCCGATGCGCGCGCAGTAGCCGTATTCGAGGCCGGTGATCTCGGCGAGGGCGGCGTCGATGCCGTGGTGGAAATCGCTTTCGCCGATGCCGGTGAATTTCAGCTCGGAGACTCCGGCGACATCGGAAACCCCGGCGAGGGCGCGGAGGCGCGGGACGACCTCGCCGTGGAACATGGGGTAAAGCTCGCGCGGCGGGCCGGGGAGGAGGAAGACGGCGCAGTCCGAGCGGCCGTTGATGCGCGGCGGCAGGTAAAGGCCGGGGGCGGTGCCGTTGGGGTTCGGCAGGACGTCGGCGCCGGTGGGGACCATGGCCTGGCGGAGGTTCGCGGGAACCATGGGTATGCCGCGCAGGGCGAAGAAATGCTCAAGGATGCGAAGCGCCTGCTCGTCCTGATGAAGCTCGATGCCGAGGGTTTCCGCGACGATCTCGCGGGTGAGGTCATCGCTGGTCGGGCCGAGGCCGCCGGTGATGAGGAGGACATCCGCGCGGACGACCATTTCCGAAAACGCCTCACGGATCGCCTCGCCATCGGGGACGGTGACCTGCCGCGCGACGCGCAGACCCATGGCGAAGAGCTGCCGCCCGAACCAACCGCCGTGCGTGTTGAGCGTGTTGCCGAGAAGGAGCTCGGTGCCGGTGTTTAAAATCTCAATTTTCAAAATTCAAAATTCAACCAATAGGAATACCTGAAATATCACGATTCGCACCCAACCACTCTTCCTTGAGACTTGAGTGTTGAAATTTGAAATTTCACTCCCACAGGTAGGACTGCTTCGAGGCGATGGTTTCGCCATTGGCGGTGAAGTCGATCTTCCAGGCGAGGACGCGGCCGTTCTTGAAGTAGTTGTCGCCGATGACGGAGAACTCCTCTTTGCCTTCGGCGGTTCCGGCGGGGATGGTGCGGCGCAATTCCTTGATTCGGCTGCCGCTGGCGCCCTGCTGGTAACGGAAGACGATTTCCTTTTCCGCGCCCGCGTCGGCGTTCCAGAGGATGGTGAAATATTGGCCGAGGCGCTGCTTCCTTTCCTCGATGCTCACCGCTCCGTGGAGGCGGCGGAGCTTCTCGTTCTGCACCATGGGATCGTCCACGACGCTGTTCTCCTGGTCGCGGAGGGTGAACTGCTTGACGATCATCGGCTCCACTGGGCCGGAGCATGCGGCAAGGGCGAGGCACAGGGCGGTGGCGGGAAGGAATTTCATGTTCGCTTATCCGTTCGTTTCAAGGCGGGCCTTGAGGCGTTTCAGGACTTCCTCGTAAGCCTCCATCACGTTCCCAAGATCGCGGCGGAAACGGTCCTTGTCCATTTTCTCGCCGGTCTTGAGATCCCACAGGCGGCAGCCGTCCGGGCTGATCTCATCGGCAAGGACGATCTGTGCGGGATCGCTGGCGAGGCGGCCGAACTCGAGCTTGAAATCGACGAGCTTGAGGCCGACCTCGGCAAAGAAGCCGGAGAGGATGGCGTTCACTTTCAGCGCGGACTCGCGAAGGAAGGCCATGTCTTCCGGCGTGGCGAGTTTCATCTCGCGGATGTAGTCGTCGTTGATGAGGGGATCGCCGAGGGCGTCGCTCTTGTAGGAGAACTCGATGACCGGCTGCGAAAAGGGAATCCCCTCCTCCATGCCGGTGCGCTTGCAGTAGCTGCCCGCCGAGACGTTGCGGATGATGACCTCGACCATGAGGATCTCGACTTTTTTCACCTCGACATTCGTCTCATCGATCTGGCGGACGAAGTGCGTGGGGATGCCGGTTTTCTCAAGATACTGGTAGATGAGGGTGCTGATCGCGTTGTTGAGGCGGCCCTTGTTCTCGAAGCTGGCCTTCTTTTCGCCGTTGAAGGCGGTGGCGTCGTTCTTGAACTCCATCCTCAGTGTCGAGGGATCGTCCGTGGTCCAAAGGCGTTTCGCTTTCCCTTCATAAATCGGCTGCATGGCCAGTTGTGGATTTTCGGGGGAAGCGGGTCAAGCTTCCTCACCGCCGCTCCAGCCATTCCTTGCGGCCGTATTTCAATGCGACGATCTCAGCGATGCGCGAATCATCCGGATGGATCTCCGCCTCCCACCAACTTTCTGCGAGGCGCTCGGCGAAGAGCTCGCCGCGCAGCCGCGAATCGCCCGCCGTGGCGACGGAGCCCTGGTGCAGGAGGCCGAGCTTTCCCCGGCGCTGGGCGGCTCCGGCGAGCTTTTCGCCGGCGGCGTCCATGACATCGAACTCCACGGGATTCTCGAAGCACATGCCGCCGGATTTCCCGTTCGCCGGGGAAAGGCCCGGCTCGCCGCCTTCGGCTTTCAGCACGCCGGTCAGGATAGAGTGGATCGCACGGTAGCTCTCACCGCCTTTCAGCCGGGCGACCTCGAATTTTTTCGGGACGATGAGGCTGTATGTCCAATCGGCGCGGTGATCTACCATGCCGCCGCCCGTCCAGCGGCGGACGAGGTTCACGCCGGGAAGCCCATCCAAAGCATCGGTGAGTTTCCCGAAATATCCGAGGCTGCCCCACTCGCCGTCCCAGCGGTAGATGCGTAGAAGGGGATTCGTTGCCTGTTCGAGCAGCCACTCATCCACCGCCATCGCCTCGGGGCCGGAGCGTGCGAGCGGATCGAACCAGAGTTCCATTTCCTGGAATAACACACCCGAGACTATTGGCCGGATGTAGGTAGTGGAAGGGAAAGATCGCCCTCCGCAAAAAAATGCGATCCGTTCAAAAATTAGGTTGCGCGGCCAGCGACCTCTCCATAGCGTCCCGCCCCACCCGAACGGGATGGAGCGGTAGCTCAGTTGGTTAGAGCGCCAGCCTGTCACGTTGGAGGTCGCGGGTTCGAGCCCCGTCCGCTCCGCCATCCCCGTTCGAGTTGACCCCGCCAAACGGCCCTCAAAAGCCATAAGGCGGGGTTTTTCTTTATCTTCCCTCTTCCTTGGAATTTAGAGATTAAAAGTTTAGAATTTCCAGACCATGCCCACCGTCGCCATCGTAGGCCGCCCGAATGTCGGGAAATCCGCCCTTTTCAACCGCCTCGCGGGTCGCAAGATTGCGATCGTGCATGACCAGCCCGGAGTCACACGGGACAGGATCGCCGCGCCCTGCACGCTCACTGCGCATCGTTGCACGCTCATCGACACCGGTGGCATCGGCGCCACGCTGGATGACGGCTTTGGCGAACAGGTCGCCATCGAGGCGGACATCGCGATGCAAACCGCTGACCTCATCCTTTTCCTAGTCGATGCCCAGGAAGGCCTGACCTCCATCGACCAGGCGCTGGCGCAGAAGCTCCGCAAGGCAAAGCCGCCGGTGCTGCTGGTGCTCAACAAGGTGGATCACGACAAGCACGAGTCGTCCTTCGCGGATTTCACCAGCCTCGGCCTGCCGGACAGCGTCTTCGTTTCCGCCGAGCACGGGAGGAACTTCGGCGAGCTGATCGACAAGATGGACGCCGTCCTAACGCCGCTCCACATCGAGACCGAGGAGGTCATGGAAGTGGCGGAAAAGATCGGGATCAAGCTCGCCATCATCGGCAAGCCGAACGCCGGGAAATCCTCGCTCATCAACGCGATCCTCAAGGACAAACGCACCATCGTTTCCGAAATCGCAGGCACCACGCGGGACGCGGTCGATCTCCCCTACTCCTTCGCGGGCGAGAATTTCACCCTGATCGACACCGCCGGCCTGCGCCCGCGCGGCAAGCGCGACAACTCAGTGGAGGTGTTCTCCGCGATCCGTTCGGAAAAGGCAATCCGCCGCGCCGATCTCTGCGTGCTCGTCATCGATCTCGCGGGCGGCGTTTCCTCGCAGGATCGCAAGATCGCGCAGCTAATCCTTGATGAGAAAAAGCCCTGCCTCATCGTGCTGAACAAGTTCGACCTCTTCCATCCCGGCGCCGCCTACAAGGAGCGCGTCGCCGAGGCGGAGGAGCAGGTGCGGCGCGAGCTGTTCTTCCTTTCCTACGCTCCCTTCGTGGCATGCTCCGCCAAAACCGGTGACTCCACCGAGCACGTCCTCAAGAAAGCGATCGCGATCAAGAAAGGCGCGCAAGACATCCCCGGCACCGGCAAGCTCAACCGCATCCTCCAGGCGGCGATCGACAAGAACCCGCCGCCGAGTGACAACAAGGCGAAGCGGGTAAAGCTCTATTATGCCACTACCGCGCTGAACGACAAATACTCCGTCATCCCCGTGCCTACGCTCGTGCTTTTCGTCAACGACAAGCACCTGATGAAGGATTCCTACGAGGCCTACCTCACCAACCAGTTCCGCGAGGCGCACCCCGCGCCCGGAATCCCCATCATCTTCTCCATCCGCTCCCGCACCCGCCGCGAATGGGAGCCGCCCAAGAAGGGCAACCAGGGGCATTGATCCAACAGCCTCCTTAGGGCGATTCGGTAACCCGACGAACCACCCGATGGAGCTGCAAGATTGCTGGCTTACCCCTACCGTCAGTGAAAAATCATTCTTCTTCGAGGCGGTTGGCCGTTCATCCGTTGCCCAATCCTTCGGCGTGCGGTGGACTCCAGAATAGCTTGCCCCGTTTGCCGTTCCGCGAGATAGGGCGGGCGTGAAATTCGTTGCCGCCCTCGCATTTGTCTCGCTCGCCGCCGTTTCCCTTGCGGAGAAATCCCCACACCCCGGCTGAAGGCCGGTATGGGCGGATGAGTTCGAGATCGCCGGCAAGCCGAACCCGAAAAACTGGGTTCACGAAAATGGCTTTAGAGAAACAAGGTGTTAGCTTCCCCTTGCGGTGAGACAGTTTAAAAGTCGAGGATTCGGGCCGCAACCACCAACACCGTATGCTTTTCTGTTACCTTGAAATCCTAAGAAAGTGTCAGAATGAAGCACGGCCCCTATTTAGGAAATCCAGCGATCATATTGCTTCTCGCGTGACCTCAAACCAACGCTAACTAGCAGGAAATTGCTTTGGGGATGAAGGCCGTTGAAAGAGCTGGAGGCCGGATCAGAGAAGGGGATTTCGCGGGCGGGAAGCCTACACCGCTACACCGCCAGCGTCTGCTTCCTATCCGGGCCGACGCCGATGAAGGCGATGGGGGCGTCGCAGAGTTCGGAAAGGCGGGTGAGGTAGGCTTTCGCGTTGGGAGGGAGCTGGGCGTATTCCGTGCAGGCGGTGGTGTCTTGTTTCCAGCCGGGGAGCGTTTCGTAGATGGGTTTCGCGCGATCCCAGAAGGAGCGGTCGGCGGGGGGGAGTTCGTGGCGGGCGCCATCGATGTCGTAGGCGACGCAGATTTTCAGTTCCTCGTATTCGTCGAGGCCATCGACGTTGGTGACGGCGAGGCCCGTGACTCCGTTGACCATGCAGGCGAAGCGGAGCAGCACAGTATCGAGCCAGCCGCAGCCGCGCGGGCGGCCGGTGACCGCGCCGAACTCCCGGCCGAGATCGTGAAGGTACTGGGAAAGCCCTTCATCTCCGGTAGGGAATGGGCCGGAACCGACCCGTGTGGTGTATGCCTTGCAGACACCGATGACGGCTTCGATGGCGGTCGGCGGAAGGCCGGTGCCAGTGGTCGATCCTCCGGCGGTGGTGTTGGAGGAAGTGACGAAGGGATAGGTGCCGAAATCGATGTCGAGCAATGTGCCTTGGGCACCTTCGAAGAGGATGTTTTTGTTCGCCTTCCATGCCTTGTGAAGGATGGGAATGGTGTTGGTGACGTGTGGACGCAGGCGTTCGAAGGCAGTGTAGGTCTCCTCGATCACGGCCTCGGCGGTGTAGGTCGGGAGATCGTATTTCATGAGGATCTCGTTCACCTCGGTGACGCGGCGGGCGATCTGCGCCTCGGCGAAAGGGCGATCGAACAGATCTGCCATACGCAGTCCGCAACGGTTCACCTTGTCCGCGTATGCCGGGCCGATGCCGCGCTTGGTCGTGCCGATCTTCTGGTCGCCGAGCGAGATTTCGCGGGCGGCATCAAGTTCCTTGTGGAAAGGCAGCACCACGTGGGCGCGATCCGAGATGAGCAGCTTTTCCGGGGCTATGACGATGCCCTGCCCTTCGATGCGCTCAATCTCGGCGCAGAGGCCGATGGGGTCGACTACGACACCGTTGCCGATCACGTTGACCTTGCCGTCCCAGAGGATGCCGGAAGGAAGGAGATTGAGGACATATTTCGTGCCTTTTGCGATAACCGTGTGCCCGGCGTTGTTGCCGCCCTGGCCGCGAACGACCACGTCCGCGCTCTCGGTGAGGTAGTCAACGATCTTGCCTTTGCCTTCGTCGCCCCATTGGAGGCCGGTGATAACTGTGTTCATGTGTGATGGAAATTTTTACCGCGAATGAACGCGAATGGACGCTAATGAAGATTGGGTGAGGTGGTGTCTTGGGATAGGACTACGCGTTCCCATTCCAGACGTGGTTTTTTGAAATTGATGATGAGGCCCAAGGGTAGCCCGGTGATGCGGAGGTAATTCAGAACCTGGCCGCGCTCAATGTCGGTGATGCGCTCGATGGTTTTGGTTTCTATGATGATCTGGCCGTGGGCGATGAGATCGGGGATGAATTCGCCGACTTTCACCTCACGCCAATTCACCGGATATCTTGGCTGTTGGAGAAAAGGGATTTTCCTGTAGTCGAATTCCACGACGAGAGCGTTCTCGTAAATCTTCTCGTTCAGACCGTGTCCGAGTCCGTTCGATATCTCCAGCGCACAGGAGATGATCCCAAAGACCTCATCTTTGAGAATCAATTCGCGTCCATTCGCGTTCATTCGTGGTTTTTTTTAGTTTCAATCATCGCGGCGAACTCTTCGAAGAAGTAGCAGGCGTCGTTGGGGCCGGGGGCGGCTTCGGGGTGGTATTGGACGGAGAAGACGGGGAGGGTTTTGTGGCGCATGCCTTCGACGGTGTTGTCGTTGAGGTTAATGTGGGTGATCTCGATGTCGTCGGGTAGCGAATCGGGATCGACCGCGAAACCGTGGTTCTGGGAGGTGATGGTGACTTTCCCTGTGCGGAGATCTTTCACGGGCTGGTTGCCGCCGCGGTGGCCGAACTTGAGCTTGAAGGTTTTCCCGCCGAAGGCATGGGCGAGGAGCTGGTTGCCGAGGCAGATGCCGAAGGTGGGGAGCTTGGTGATCAGCTCCTTGATTTCCGCATGGATGTAAGCGAGGGCGGCGGGATCGCCGGGGCCATTGGTGAGGAAAAGGCCGTCGGGATTCATCGCGAGGATCTCGGCGGCGCTGGTGGTGGCTGGGACGACCTCGACCTCGAAGCCCGCCTGGCGCAACATCCGGAGCTGGTTGTATTTCAGGCCGAGATCGATGGCGACGACCTTGTATCTTGCGGCCGGGAGTTCCTGGTATGTTTCGGTTTCGCCGATGGAGGCGTTGGGCAGGGTCCACTTCCGGGATTCTTCCGTCCACGTGTAAGTCTCTTTGGTGGTGACTTCCTTGACGAAATCGGAGCCTTCCATGGGAGCTGAGTTTTTCGCGGCGGCGATGGCCTCCGCTTCGGAAAGCTCGGTGGTGACGCAGGCGCGCATGGCACCCAGCGAGCGGAGGTGTTTGGTGAGGGCGCGGGTATCGATGCCCTCGATGCCGAGGATATTGTGGCGTTCCAAATAGGAGGAAAGGCTCTCGGTGGAGCGGTAGTTCGAGGGGATCTCGCAGAGTTCACCGATCACAAAGGCGCGGATGTGCGGCCCGGCGGATTCGTTGTCCTCGGGGTTGACTCCGTAGTTTCCGATCATCGGGTAAGTCATCGCGACGATCTGGCCGCGGTAGGAGGGATCGGTGATGACCTCCTGATAGCCGGTCATGGAGGTGTTGAAGCAAATTTCTCCGGTAGTTGTTCCGGTGGCTCCATAGGAAACGCCGGTAAAGCAGCGTCCGTCTTCGAGGGCAAGGATAGCGGTGGTGGGCACGGGGCGTGAGGGTATGTACCGTCTGAAGGGGAGGGAACACTAAATTTTAATGCTATCTCACCTCGTCGCGATCACCTGGCAGGTAAAGCCCTTGAGGTAGGAGGTTTCCGGGAGGGTGATGAGGACGGGGTGATCCGCGCGCTGGTGGTGCTCGGCGACGAGGCGGAGGGCTTGCTTGGCATCCACCGAGGCGTCGGCGAGGTTTTCTAGGAAAAGCTCACGGGAGGCGTGGTGTGAGCAGCAGAAGGTGGAGAGGAGACCGCCTTTATCGAGGAGCTTGAGCGCGCGGAGGTGGATTTCCTTGTAGCCGCGCATGGCGTCCATGAGGGTTTTCTTGTTTTTGGTGAAACTCGGCGGATCGAGGATGATGAGGTCGTATTCCGGTTGGGCGGATTTCAGGAAATCGAAGACATTCGCCTCGATGACCTCGATATCGAGTCCGTTGAGTTCGGCGTTTTTCCGCGCGGCGGCGCAGGCGGAGGCGGAGATATCCACGGCGGTGACCTTGGCGGCACCGGCCTTTGCGCAGGCGAGGGCGAAGCCACCCTGGTTGGTGAAGCAGTCGAGCACGCGGAGGCCTTTCGACATCTTCGCGACCTCCATGTGCGCCTGGATCTGGTCAAGGTAGAGGCCGGTTTTCTGGCCGTCGATGAGGTCGATTTCGTAGGTCAGGCCGTTGGCGACCACGCTGAAAGCGCCGGGGTTTTCGCCGTGGATCAGAGAAATGGATTGCTCCATGCCCTCGGCCTTGCGGGAGGGCGAATCGTTGCGGAGGACGATGGATTTCGGGGCAAGCAGCTCGATGAGCGCGTCGCGGATGAGATCGATCCTCATGTCCATCGCGAGGGTGGTGGTCTGGACGCAGAGGTGATCGCCGTAGCGATCCACGATGAGGCCGGGGATGCCGTCGGACTCCGACCAGACGAGGCGGCAAAGCGTTTCATCGAGGCCTTCGGTTTCGGCGCGGAGCTTGATCGCCTGGCGGATGCGGCGGGTGAAAAAATCGAGATCGAGATCCTGGCGGCGCCGGGAAAAGCGGCGGGCGACGATCTGCGAGGCGGGATTGTAGATCGCGGAGCCGAGCGGACGGTCGCGGAAATCCTTGAGCGTGATCACGTCGCCCGGCTGCGGATTGCCGAAGGATTTCTTGATTTCGGTGGCGTAAACCCACTCGTGGCCGTGGAAGATTCGGGCGCGTGGGGCGATGATGAGGCCGGGCATGGGGAAACCTTAAATTTTAAACCTTAAACTCCAAGGAAGAAGCGTGACGGTCACTTCTTGAAAACCAGAAAGTGCTGCCACGGCAGGCCTTTCTTGTTTTCCACGAAGGTGAAGCCGAGGGCTTCGAATTCCTTGCGCGCCTGGGCTTCGGACATTTTGTGGAGGGGCTTGATGGGGACGCGGGGGTCTTCGGCGCGGTATTCGAGGAGGTAAATTTTCCCGCCGGGCTTGAGGGCTTTGTGGAGGGAGGTGAGCATCTCGATGGGGTGGGAGAATTCGTGGTAGGAATCGACCATGAGGGCGGCGTCGAGGGTGTCGGGCGGGAGCTTGATGTCATCAATGGCTCCAAGGTGGGGCTGGACGTTGGTGACTTCGCGTTTGGCAGATTCTGCTTTCAGGAAATCGAGCATTTCCTGCTGGATGTCCACGGCGATGACTTTTCCGCGCGGCACAAGGGGGGCGATGCGGAAAGAATAGTAGCCGGAACCCGCGCCGATGTCGGCGATCACGGCATCTTGCACGAGATCGAGGAGGGCGATGGCACGGGAGGGCGCTTCCTCCAGCTCACGTTCGTCACGCTCCAGCCAGTTGAGCCCCTGGTGCCCCATGACATGGGAGATCTCGCGACCCATGAAAATTTTCCCGATACCGTCCGGCGATGGAGGCGCTGTGGTGTAGGCGGGAAGAGGAGAAGAGGATGGGGGGAGCGAGAGAGTGTGGGACGGGGGGAGTTGTTTTCCCACCTCGTTGCGGATGATTACGAGCGGGATCAGCAGCGCCAGCAGGATAACCGGGACGAGGACGAGGTAGCGGGATTTCATGGACGGGATTTTGGCTAGGGGAAGGCGCAAGGACAGGAGATAATGGCGAAGGAGGTTGACCGCGCCGGGAGGCGGCGGTAGTGTCCTCTTAAGTCGTCATCGAACCGCGACGTTTTATTCGTGGCTAACGCTTGTTCAATCAAAGTAGGAAAATTTGAAGGTTTCAGTTGGATCCGCTGCGAGGGCAAGGGGTCTTTCCTGAACAGCGCCGCGGTTAAGGAATTCGGCGAATCCCGGATCAAGCGCGGGGAACTTTGCCTGGTGGTGGACTTGCAAGCATGCAGCGCGATGGACTCCACCTTCATGGGGACGCTCGCGGGGCTGGCCAATCGGCTCACGGAAAACGGCGGCGTGCTGCAGGTCACTGGGGCGGCTGAGAAAAGCCGGCGTTCATTGGAAGATCTGGGTTTGGATTTCCTGATGGCGATCAACCCGGAGCAGGCGCTGTGGAAAGGTTTCGAGGAAAAGGCGCGGGATCTGCTGAAACCGAAGGTGGCCGGGGTCAAGGCGGGCACGGTGCTCCACACCCGCCACATCCTGGAAGCCCATGAAATCCTTTCCGAAGCGAATGATGGAAACAGGAAGATGTTCTCCGGCGTCGTCAGCCTCCTGGAGGACGAACTCGCGGAGAAAGCGAGGAGGTCCGACTGAAGGCTGAAGCGGCATGAACGAACTCGCCAACCTAGCAATCACCGGGTTCTCCCTGGCGCTTACGCTTGCCTTGCTTTTTGCGCTAACCAACCACCGCCGCAAGGCGCAGCGCATGCGCCGGAAATTCCGCGAGATCGAGGGCGAGGAGGAACGGATGTTCAGTTTCCTGCATGACCTCGGCCTGGTGATCGGCCGAGAGCCGAGCGACTCGGCGCTCTCACGGATGATCGTGGAAGGTGTGCTGAAAGTGGTGGGAGCCAGCGGCGGAGCGATCTACCGCGAGGCGCATGAGCCGGGCTTTCTCAATCCCGCCTATGTTTCGGAAGCCTGTCCGGCGCTGGTGACGGTGCCTCAGGAAATTCTGGAAAAGGCGAAGACCGATCCGCGGGCGCTGGAAAGCCACCTGAGGCTGGCGCGCGTGGCGGTGGGCGATGGGTTGATCGGCAAGGGCATTTCGATGCCCGAGGCAATCCGCGTGCAGGATGAAGAAAAGGGATTGACGGTGATGATTTCGCCGCTGCGTTACGCGGGGAAGGACATTGGGGTGCTGGCCGTGGCACGGCAGACAGGTGCCGGAGATTTTACGGACAACGATTTCGCCGTGTTCCGCTCCGTGTCCGAACAATCGTCTTTCACAATCGGCAATGCCCGCGTGCATCGGGAAGCGAACGAGAAAAAGGAGATCGAGGGCGAACTTAAGAACGCCCGCGAGGTGCAGCGGGTGCTCCTGCCGCAGGAGGATCCGGTGGTGACGGGTTTCCGCGTCAACGGCACCAACCTTCCCGCGAAAATCATCAGCGGTGACTATTATGATTACATCGTCCTTCCGAACGGAAAGCTGGGCGTGGCGATCGCCGATGTTTCCGGCAAAGGCGTTCCCGCCGGACTTCTGATGGCGATGTGCCGCAGCCTTTTGCGCGCCTTTTCGCAAGCCAACACATCCCCTTCCGCGGCGCTATCCACCGTCAACCGCTACCTTTTCCCCGACATCCGCGAGGACATGTTCATCAGCATGATCTACGGCATCCTTGATCCCGCCGACGGCTCGCTGACCTTCGCCCGCGCGGGCCACGAACCGGCGCTCATTTTCCGCAAGGCGACCGGCCTGGTGGAGATCTCGAAACCGAAGGGGCTGGCCCTTGGGATCGATTCGGGGAATGTCTTCGAACGTGTCACCGCCGACGAGCGCATCACGCTCTCTTCCGGCGATTGCGTGCTGCTTTTCACCGATGGGGTGAAAGAGGCGCTCGACGCGAGCGAAGAGGAGTTCGGTCTCGAACGGCTGTCCGATACGTTTCGCGATGCGGCGCAGCTGGGTGCCGAGGCGGTGGTGAAACAAGTCCAGGAAGTGGTGAAATCCTTCACCGGTAATGGACCGCAAATGGACGACGTGACCATCGTTGCGATCGAGAAGCGCTAAATCCCTTGGATTTTCTCTTGTGGGTGAGTGATTTGGCACTAATTTCCCGCTAATGAGATCAATTCGCAACAGATGGACACTAATGGGTGCTTTCTTAATGGCCAGCGCAGGGGCAGCTCTTGGGGCGGAGGCGCTGCATGTTTATTCACACCGGCACTATGAGGTGGATCAGAAGGTGAACGCCCTGTTCACCGCGAAAACGGGGATCGAGGTGAAAGTGGTGAACGCAGAGGCGGATCAGTTGATCGAGCGGCTGAAGTCCGAGGGAAAAGACAGCCCGGCGGATGTATTGGTTACGGTGGACGCGGCGCGGATGCAGCGGGCGGTGGAAGACGGTCTTTTGCAGCCGGTGAAATCCGAGATCTTGGAAAAGTCGACCCCCGGGGCAATGCGTGATGCGGACGGTCATTGGTATCCTTTCACGCTGAGGGCGCGCGGGATCGTTGTCGCGAAAGACCGGGTGAAGGAGGGCGAGGTGAAGGATTACGCGGATCTCGCGAAGCCGGAGTGGCGCGGGCGGGTGTTGGCGCGCTCCTCGACGAGCGGCTACAACCAATCGCTGCTGGCGTCGATCATCGCGGCGGAGGGCGAACAGGCTGCTCAAAAGTGGGCGAAGGGCGTGGCGAAGAATCTCGCGAGGCCGCCACAGGGCGGGGATCGGGATCAGATCAAGGCGGTTGCCGCAGGTTTGGCGGACGCCGCAATCACGAACAGTTATTACCTCGGAATGCTGCTGCACTCGACGGACGCCGAAGAACGCAAGGCCGGGGCGGCGGTGAGGATGATTTTCCCCAACCAATCGGGGCGCGGGACACACGCCAACGTGAGTGCGGCTGGCATCACAAAGCATGCGAAAAACGCGGAGGCGGGGCGGAAATATCTGGAGTTCCTGGTGAGTCCGGAGGTGCAGAAAATGTATGCCGAAGGGAGCTTTGAGCATCCGATTTCGATGGATCTGAGCCTTGGCGGACAAATCAAGGCATGGGGCGAATTCAAGGCGGATGAAACGACTTTCCTGAAGCTTGGAGAGTTGTCTCCGGCGGCGGTCCGCATTTTCGACAGTGCGGGTTGGAAGTAATGTGATGCGTGAAAAGGGCGCGGACGGGATCTTGATCCGGGTGGCGGCATGGGCGCTGGCCGCGCTGGTGCTTTTGCCGGTGCTGGTGGTGATATGGCGTTCGAGCGGAGAGGTGGGGCCGGCTTGGGGGGATGTGGTCGAAAACCGTTTGTGGGGGCATGTGAGGCAGACTTTGCTTCTGCTTGTTTCGGTGGTTTCGTTGGCACTACTGCTCGGGGTGCCGACGGCATGGGTGGTCTCGGTGTATGATTTTCCCGGCAGGCGCTCGCTGCGGTGGATGCTGATGCTGCCGATGGCGATGCCGGGTTTTGTGGCCGCCGGGGCGTATGTGGATGTGCTGGAGGGGCTGATCCCGTTTTATGTCTGGGTAAGGACGAACTGGGGGATCGATGCCTTCCTGAAAGTGCAGGAATTGGCTCCGTGGGTGTTCGCGGTGGGTGTGCTGGGGACGACGCTTTTCCCCTATGTGTTCCTGAGCTGCCTTGCGGTTTTTTCGCGGCAGGCGGCGGGAGCTTTGGAGGCAGCGAGGTTGCTGGGGGCGGGCGGGCTGCGGGCGTTTTTCACGGTGGGCGCGCCGATGGCGAGGCCGGCGCTGGTGGCGGGCGGGAGCTTGGTGGCGATGGAGGCGATGAACGATTACGGGGTGGTGAGCGCCTTCGGGCTGACGCCGCTGACGCCCGGGATTTTCCGCGCATGGGGCGAGGGCGAGCCGGTGGTGGCGATGCGGTTGGCAATGGTTTTGCTGGTGATGCTGGGATTGGGGTTGGTTTTCGAAAGGTGGCAGCGGGGACGTCGGCGTTTCGCGGCGGATGCGGCGGAGGGGGTTCTGGGTCGGCAGAAACTTGCTTGGTGGCTGGGTCTGGGCGCGCTGGGGCTTTGTCTCGTTCCATTGGCGCTGGGTTTCCTGCTGCCGGGCTGGCGGCTGGCGGGCTGGGCGTGGGCTTCACGGGATTCGGCGGAGTGGGCGGCGCACGGGCGGGCGGCATGGTATTCGTTTTCCCTCGCGGGCGGAGCGGTGCTGCTAGTGATGGCATCGGCGTTCCTGCTGGTGGCGGGGCAGCGTGCGCTGGGCTCGCGGTCGGTGACGGTGGCGCAGAAAATCGGGCTGGCGGGATACGGCTTTCCGAGTGCGCTGGTGGCGGTAGGTGTCGGCGCGGTGGTGGTGTGGGTTTCGCGGAATGTGCCGGGCGCAGGCGGGCTGGCGCTGAGCGCTTCGGTGAGCGGACTGATGATCGCGTATTGGGTGAGGTTTCTCGCGGTGGGCATACAGCCGGTGGTGGCGGGGTTCGAGAAGGTGCCGGGGAGTCTGCGCGAGGCGGCGAGGGTGTTGGGGGAAAGGCCGATGGGCGCCATGTGGCGGGTGGATCTGCCGCTCGTCTGGCCGGCGCTGGTGGCGGGGGCGACGCTGTGTTTCATCGATGTCTTCAAGGAACTCACGCTGACCCTAGTGCTGCGTCCCTTCGATTTCGAAACGTTGGCGACAAGGACTTACCGGCTGACGGATGAAGGGCGGCTCGCGGAAGCGGCGCTGCCGGGTTTGGGCTTGGTGATGCTGAGCCTCATGGGTTTGATCCCGCTGACACGATGGATGCGCCTTTCCGAAAAATGAAATTGCTCGAAGTCAGGAACGTGGAGAAGCGCTACCGCCGCAGCGATGAGGCGGCGGTGAAGGGCGTGAGCTTCGATGTGAACGAGGGCAAGATCCTGGCGCTGGTGGGTGAGAGCGGCAGCGGCAAAACGACATTGCTGAGGATTCTGGCGGGACTGGAAAAGATGGATCGAGGTGAGGTTTTGTTGGACGGAGAAGTGATCGCCGAGGCGGGCGGCGGGGTGGCTCCCGAGAAGCGCGGCATCGGGCTGGTGTTCCAGCATCACGCGCTATTCCCGCATCTGACGGTGGAGAAGAACGTGCTCTTCGGGGTGCGAAAACTCCCTGCGACGGAGCGGCGGCGAATTTTCGATGAGCTGATGGAGCTGGTGGGTTTAGACGGCTTCGGGAAACGTTTCCCCCATGAACTTTCCGGCGGGGAAAGGCAGAGGGTGGCGCTGGCGAGGGCGTTGGCACCGAATCCGCGGCTGCTGCTGATGGACGAGCCGTTCAGCAGCCTCGACACGCGGCTGCGCCAGTCCGTGCGGGATGAGACGCGGGCGATCCTGAAAAAACGGGGCACGACAGCGGTGTTCGTAACGCATGACACGGGCGACGCGCTGGCGGTGGCGGATGGGATCGTGGTGCTCCGCAAGGGAGTGGTTCAGCAGACAGGCGCACCGCCGGAAGTTTATCACGCACCGGTGAACGCCTATGTGGCCTCGTTTTTCGGAACCTGCAATTTCCTGCCTTTCAACTGCCTCGGGCAGCCTGGCGGAGCCCGGGTCACGTGCCATGTGGGGCCGCCCGGCTTGGGGAGCGAAGAATCCGGACTATGGGTCAGACCGGAGGATCTGGAGTTGGTGAGTCCGGGCGCGGGCGGGCTGGCGGGAGTGGTGGAGACGGTCAGCTTCGGGGGCGGATATCAGGATGTAACGCTGCGCTGCGGCAAGGACGCCTCGATCAAGGTCGAGGTGCGCCACCACTCGCCGTTCATGGTCGCATCGGGCGAGAAATGGGAAGTGGTGGCGAAGGCGGGGCGGCGGGGTTAACCTGTTTGGGATTGCAGGAAGCTGCGCCGGGGGCGAAGGTCGGCCATGGATGTAAACTGGAGAATGGGTGAGGTGATGGAGGCTTTGCCGGGAGCGCGGCGGGCATTGTTCGCGCGGTATCATCTCGGCGGCTGCCAGAGCTGCGCGTTCGATGACACGGAGACGCTCGCGGAGCTTTGTGCGAGGGCGGAGCTGGATGCGGGTGAGGTGCTCGCACATCTCCACGCCAGTCATGAGCATGACCTCACGATGCTGATGAACCCGACCCAAGTGGTGGAAAAGAGGGATGAGGTTTTATTCGTGGATGTGCGGACGCGCGAAGAGTTCGAGGCGGTGAAAATCGAAGGTGCCGAGTTTTTCACCCAGGAGCTTCAGGAAAAGCTGTTCAAGGAGAAGCCCAGCGGGCTGGTGATACTTTACGATCACACCGGGAAATACGTGTTAGATCAGGTCGCGTGGTTCCGCGGGCACGGGTTGGAGAACGCCTTCGGCTTGACGGGAGGAATCGATGCCTGGAGCCGGGAAGTGGATGCGAAAGTGATGAGGTATCGGGTGGAGGTTTGAAAAATCCAAATTTCAAAACTCAAACTTCAAGGAAGAGCGAGCTACTCTTTTCCGAAGATTTCCTCGGCGTAATGGGTACGAAGGAAAAGTAAATCGGCTCGGTCTTTCTCGCGGTAGGTTTTTTCCTTCATTCGGTAGAGGAGGCGGGGTGAGGCGAATGGGATGGGTATTCCGCTGATCTCCCGGATTACGATGTCTTTTATCGCCTCCTCATAGCGGATACCGCTCGCGGAGGCCATGAGATCAACGGTAATCTCGTCGTTGATGCGGACGACCGTATATTGCGAGACTTCTCCTGGTTCGAGTTCAAGGACGGCTTTGTCCGGGAGTGTGGCGAGGGCGGCATAGACCTTGGCCTCGTTCTCGAGATCGGTGGCGATGACGAAGTCGAGATCTTGGGTGACCCTCAAGTATCCTGAACTGATGATCGCGAAACCTCCGATGACAAGATACTTGGCATCACTCTTGTTGAGTATCCTACATAGCTCAACCAAATCCTCCATGGATGGTGCCCTGGGAACCGGCTGTTCTATTTCTTCAGGAT